>DASVQP010000118.1 GCA_036389135.1 Longimicrobium sp. | reverse complement strand
CGAGCGGGTGAGGTCCGCGTGCTCAAGCCCGGCCCTGCCCTCACCCTCTATGCGCCGAAATGCGGCGTCCACGGCGGGGCCTGAAGACAGCCGGGCTGCGGAAAGCGCGACCCCCTGTGCCGTCTCGCCCGGCGCGGAGGGTAGGTCCTGGGCTATCTGCGCGAGGGCCGAGAGCAGCGACGTGGAAACGCGAATCTCCAGCTCCACGCCGTCCTGCCGCAATCCGGTGGGTACGTGCACTTCTACCTGCTGCTCGCCGGAGAGCAGGCCCGAAAAATGAGTGGTGGTGTCCGTGCCGCCGCTCGTCGCCAGCACCGGAAATGCCCCCGCGATGGGGCCGTTCGCCCCTGATACCAGCTTGAAGTTGATAGCTGACGCGCCCACCGAGGCCGCGCCGTACCGCCATTCGAGCTTGCCCCAACCGCCCGGTGCTAGATACGCGCTCTGCGATTCGGGGCCTTCCCTCACCAGGCCGCCGTCCGTGGCCGCGTTGAGGCTGGCGTTTACCGCGCCGCCGGTGGGGTTGTGCAGCACCACCGAGACGGTCTGTGCTTTACCGCTTTCCAACTGAGCCGGGGGCGGCAATTGCATGGCGGGGCCGGGTTCCACCCTCAGTATGGTGGAGGCGCGGGTGTACACCCCGTCCTGCGTGGCAGCCTCGGCCATGACGTACCAGAGGCCCGGCTCGATTGGGGCTTGCAGGGTGGTGGAGGTCGCGCCCGCGGCTGAGAGGGCCAGGGTGGGTTCCCAGCCCCGCGCGGCCTGCGGCGTGGTGCCGCCCATCCTGCGCAGCCACAGGGAGGCCACGGCTGGCATTGGCTGGCCCTCCGGGTCGAGCAGCGACAAGCTCAGGGGCACCTGCTGGCCGGGCGAGACCCTCGCAGGCGAAACGACCCGCAACGTCACATCGGTGCTCTCCCCAACGTCGAGCCGCAGTCGCCGCGTCATGCCCGTGCCCGCGCGCGCCAGGACGAGGCTGCCGCCCGCATAGCTGCCCGGCAGGCTGACCGTGGCATCCCGCAACGCGGCGAGGGGTATAAGCTCTGCCGTCGTCTCGCCGCCGGGAGCGCGCGCGGCCACGAGCAGGTCGCCGGTGCCCGCTTGTTCTGCCTCGCCGTCAAGCTGCACCAGGCGCACGGCTATAGTGCCGTCCTGCCGGGGACGCGCTATGGCTACGAGGCCCATCAGGGGCGCGACTAGCTGCGGTAGCTCTATGCGGGGCGTGTTGTCCGGCGCGAAATCGAGGTACTGCCTGCCGGAGCCGCTCCTGCCGTTCAGCCTCGCTTCGACGTTCACGTAGAGGCCCGGCTCGTTGTAGAGGGCGGTCCAGCCTGGCAGCGGCAAGCTGAAAGTGGCCCGGCCACTGGCGTCCACCGTGGCCGATACCGGCTCCGAGGCCCAGCTATCGCCCTCGATGCCGAGGGTAGCGGTAATGGTAGCGCCGTTGGCGGCCCTGCCCCCATCGCCCAGCACGCTCACCGTGCGGGTTATAGCCAGGCCCGTGGGCGACGTGTACTCGCGTGCAGGCGCTATGTAAACGCTCAGCGTATCGTTGCGCGGCTGCACTACCTGCACCGGGAAGCTGTGTTGCGCGCCGTTTGCCTGCACCTGCAAGCTGTAAGTGCCGGGCCGCGCCCGGGGCGAGAGGGTGAAGTTACCGGCCACGCCACCCACGCCATCGGGCCGTAGGGTGAGGGACGACAGCGCGGCCCCCTCCGGCGTCTTTTGCTGCACTATCACGTCCTGTTCGACGCTGGGCGTGGCGGCAGACGACACGGACGTCACGCGCAACAGCACGCGGAAATTGACCGCCTGGCCGGGCAGGTA
>DASVQP010000117.1 GCA_036389135.1 Longimicrobium sp. | reverse complement strand
AAGTCAAGGCGGAGTAGAAATCCATGTACAACATGTTTTCGGTGAATCCAACGATTTTGGATACGAAAGTCCAGCAATGGCGCCAATTCCGTCTCTCGCGTGTAGCTTTCACTGTCGAACGCCTACACAGAGACACAGAGGGTACGGAAAGAACAGCAGAAGGGGTTCTCTGCGGCCTGCGGTTCCCTCTGTGATCTCTGTGTGATGCTTTTCCTTCCGGCAGAAACTGCCCGCTCCAAACGTTCCACCGTCGCCCCCGCCTCTCTCGCAGCACCCGGAGCTCGCATGCGCATCGTCCGTCTCGCAATGCTCGCCATTCTCGCCGCGAGCCCCGCGGCCGCGCAGCAGGTGCGGGGGGTGCTGGTGGATGCGGCCGGCAAGCCGGTCTCCGGCGCCTTCATCAGCCTGCGCGGCGAGGGAGGCGCGGTGGTGGCGCGTGCCCTGACGGGCGCAGACGGGCGCTTCACCGTGCGGGGCGGGGCGGCCGGGAGCTACCGCGTGCGCGCGGAGCGGATCGGGTTCGGCGCGACGAACTCGCCCGCGCTGGCGCTGGCGGCGGGCGAGTCGCGCGAGCTGCGGCTGGTGAGCGCCGGCGCGCCGGTGGCGCTGGAGGGGCTGGTGGCGCAGGGCCGCACGAGCTGCGACGTGCGTCGCGCGGACGGCCGCGCCGCGGCGCTGCTGTGGGAGGAGGCGCGCAAGGCGATCGACGCCACCACGTGGACGGCGGGTACGCTTCGCTTCGGCTTCACCGAGTACGTGCGCGACATCGAGGCGGAGACGGAGCGCATCATGACCGAGACGTCGCGGCGGCTCAACTCCAGCGGGCGCTCGGTTTGGCGGAGCCGCGACGCGTCGGAGCTCACTCGCGTGGGGTACCGCGAGGAGCGCGACGACGGGATCTACTTCTTCGCGCCGGACGCCGCGCTCCTCCTTTCGGACGAGTTCCAGGACACGCACTGCTTCGGCGTGAAGCCGGGGGAAGGGCCGGCCGCGGGCCTGGTGGGGCTCACCTTCCAGCCGTCGCGGCGCCGCGGCGTGACCGACGTGAGCGGCGTGCTCTGGCTGGATCGGGCCACCTCGGAGCTTCGCCACCTCGACTTCCGCTTCACCGGCCTGCCGCGGGAGGAGGAGCACGAGGGCGTGGGCGGGCGCGTGGAGTTCGCGCGGCTGGCGGGGGGCGCCTGGATCGTCCGCCGCTGGCGCCTGCGGATGCCGCAGCTGGTCGCGAGGGCGTGGAACACCACGGCGTGGCGCGGCAGCAACGTGGTCCTCAAGGCGCTGCGCGAGACCGGCGGCTACGTCCAGGACGTGTCGACGGCGGCCGGGGAGCGGGTGTTCGCGGCGGAGTCCGGGACGCTGGAAGGGGTGGTGGTGGACGCCGTGACGGAGACCCCCCTGTCGGCAGCCCGGGTCGCCCTGGTGGGGACCGAACGGACGGCGATGACCGACAGCGAGGGCCGCTTCCGCATCGCCGGGCTCGGTGAGGGGCGCTACTCCGTCACTTTCACCCATCCGCGCACAGACTCGCTCCGCTACCGCGTGCCGGCCACGGACGTGGCGGTGCGGACCGGTGCGGCCTCGAGCGTACGCCTCCTCTCCCCCTCGCTGGCCACCGTGATCGCCGCGGGGTGCGACTCGCTCGCGGCCGGCGCGGGGGTGCTGGCCGGCGCGGTGAGGAACAGGGGGAGCCGGGTCCCCATCCCGGACGCGGCGGTCACGGTATGGTGGACCGGCCCCGCCGGCGCCGTGCGCGGCGAGGTGCGGTCGGACTCGGAGGGGAACTACCGGTTCTGCGCCGCGCCGGTGGGGGTGCCGATCACCGCGCGTGCCTCTTTGCACGGCAAGCACGGCGACCCCGTCACCCTCACCCTGGACGGCACCGCACCGGTGCTGCGCGACCTCGCAGTGGTCGTGTTCGCGCAGATCGTTCACGTGGAGGGCGTGACGCTGCGGGCGACCGGCTCGCCGGACCTCGCAGTGCACGGTCTGATCGTGGACGCAGTCAGCGGCGATCCTGTGCAGGGAGTGACGGTGCGCCTGGAAGGCACCGCCCCGCGGGCCACCAACCGCCGGGGGATGTTCGTCACCGGACGCGTGAGGCAGGGCACCCACCGGGTGGAGATCGAGCATCCGCGGTACGGGATGCAGACGCGCTGGATCGCGGTGGGCGGTGGCGAGGTCCACGTCACATTTGAGATCGCCCGCCCCGCCCCCTGACCGGCGCGGCGGGCGTTTCGCGACGGCTGCGCGGCCTCTACATTGGGCCGCGCAGCCGTTTCCATTTCCCGATCCGCAACCAAGCCGATGCCGCTTCCCGCCCGCGATGAAGCCCTGGCGCTGATGCACGAGTACGTGCAGAGCGAAAGCCTGCGCCGCCACATGTACTCGGTGGAGGCGGCGTGCCGCGCCTACGCCCGCCGCTTCGGCGAGGACGAGGAGCTGTTCGGGCTCACGGGCCTCCTGCACGACTTCGACTACGAACGCTTTCCGGACCAGCACCCGCTCCCCGGAACCGAGATCCTGCGCGAGCGCGGCTACCCGGAGGAGATGGTGCACGCGGTACTCGCGCACTACGCCCCGCGCACCGGCGTGCAGCCGGAGTCCCTCCTGGATCGCACCCTCTACGCCTGCGACGAGATCACCGGCCTGGTGACCGCCGCCGCGCTCGTGCGCCCCTCCAGGTCGGTGATGGATCTGGAGGCGAAGTCGGTGCTCAAGAAGATGAAGGACAAGGGCTTCGCCGCCGGCGTGGACCGCGAGGACGTGCGCCACGCCGCCGGGCTGCTCGGCGTCGACCTCCCCGAGCACGTCGCCTTCGTCATCGAGGCGATGCGCGGCGTCGCCCCCGAGCTGGGGCTGGCGGGGAGCGAGTGACGGCAGGCGTGGTCGAGGAGATCTTCCTGGCGACCGCGCGCGGCGAGCCCCGCACGCCGGTCGAGGTCGCGACGGCGGTGGCGGGGCAGGGGCTGCTGGGTGATCGCTACCTGGGGGCGCCGCCTACCCGTTTCGCCGCCGTGTGCGAGGTCACGCTGGTGGAGGCGGAGGCGGTGGAGGGTGTGCGCGCCACTGGCCGCGACTTCTCCGGTGCCGACACGCGGCGCAACGTCGTCACGCGCGGGGTGGATCTGAACGCGCTCGTAGGGTGCACGTTCCGGATCGGGAACGTGGTTCTGCGCGGCGTGGAGCGCTGCGATCCGTGCATCCGCCTCCAGCGCTTGAACTACCGCGGCGTCATGCGCGACTTGGCGGACCGTGGCGGGCTTCGCGCGACGATCGTGGAGGGCGGCGAGATCCGCGTGGGGGATGCGGTGGTGGAGGTGTAGGGGCGCGGGCCGCATGCCCCCTCCCCCGCTCGTCACCTCGCTGCCCCTCCCCCAAAACAACCTGGGGGAGGGGCGCACGCGTGCATCCGTGCGGCGCTTCGAGGGCCGCGCGGCTTCCCCGGTGCGAACGGCAGGGATTGGATGCGGTGGAGAGGGCGGGCAGACACGTGGGTCTGCTCCTACGATGCGCTGGTGTGACGAGACGGGCGGCGGTGCGGCGTCGGGGCGCGATGAATCGCGCCCCTACAGGTGCGGTGCGGGGTCTGAGGCACGGGCGGATCTCGCCCCCGAGTCCGCGAAGGCGGACTTTGTGCTGTTGTTGCAGCGAGTTCACTCGCCCGCCCTACTGCGCCCGCACCAGCCGGATCGCGGGGATCTCCACCAGGGGGTCGCTGCCGGCGGAGGGGACGGTGAAGGTGATGATGGCGGGGGCGGCGCGGGCGCCGAGGGCGCGGAGCGACGACTCCGAGACGCGCGCCTGGTACTGGCCCGGACGGATGCGGCCAATGTAAAAGCTGCCGTCGCTGAAGGTCAGGACGCGCTGCGACACCGCCCCGTCCGCCCCCAGGATCTCCACCGTGATGCCGCTCGCCGTGGCGACGCCGCGCTCCGGCACCAGCGCGCCCGCCAGCTCGCGCGTGGGCGCCAGGGCGAGGTCCACGCGCGTGAACAGGTGCGGCGAGGGGCGCAGGAGCACGATGTCGCGCACGGGGACCCACGACGGATCGTTGAGGCCGATCGTATCCACGCGCACGCTGGCGATCTCGTACGGGAGCACTGACCAGGTGGCGTAGCGGCCGGCGGCGTCCGTCTTCACCAGGGAACCGCCCACGAAGACGCGCGCGTCCGGCACCGGCTCGTCACCCGGATCGAGGGCGCCGTTGCCGTCGAGATCGTGGAAGACGACGCCGTGCAGACCGGACTGCCCCATCCCGCCGTAGGGCAGGGGAGCGATGCCGGCGCCGCCCGAGAACGCCAGCGCGCCGCTCACCGTGGTGCCGCCCGTCAGCTGCCCTCCCTGCGATCCGAGCCTCGCCTGCGCGCGCCCGTAGCCGAAGCGCAGCGACGTCCCGATCACCAGCGAGGGCGACGAGATGCGCGCGTCCCAGCGGCCCACCGCGTTCACCACCAGCGACCTCACCTGCGCGTACACGCCCAGCTCGGCGCGCCGCACCCCGCCCGCCCCGGCGCCCGCCTCCGCGGTGACCAGCGTGCCGCGCGGGAGGCGCCCACTGAGGGCGTGCAGCGGAAAGGTGCCGCGCAGCGAGCCGACGTCCGACGTCCCCAGGACCGGCGAGGCGACGTGTTCCACCGCGGCCTCCAGGATCACCCCGCGAACCGTGCCCAGCACCGATCCGCGCGCGTGGTCCAGCCCCGTGCCGCTGCCGCCCTCCACGCGCCCGGTGACCCCGATGCGCCGCCCGGCGCCCGGCGTTCTGATCCCCGCGGTGGCGTCCACGTTCCAGCGGGTGCCGCTCCCCGGAATGGGCGCCGCGCCCCGCGGTCCCGCCAGCGAGCGCCCCTGCAGCCCGGGAAAGGTCACCCCGCCGCTCAGCGTGCCCGACACGGGCCCGCTGCCGAAGTTCTGAAGCGCACCCTGCACGAAGGCGCCCGCCATCGCCTCCACCTGCGCCGCCCACGCGGAGCCACCCGCGAGGCTGGCGCCGCCGTACGGCCGCACGCGCGACTCGTCGCCCGCCAGCGCGTCGGCCCCGGCGAAGAGGGTGAGCGCGCGGGAAAGGCCGTGGCGCACGTCCACGTATCCCATCTGGCGGCAGTCGGGGTCGCGCACGCACGCGCCGCCGCCCACGGCGTACTGCCAGCGCCCGGCGGGGAGCTGCGTCACGGGTACGAGGTACACCAGCTCGGACTCCACCTTCTCGCCGGCCGGGCCGTACAGCCGCACCCGCACCGGCGTGCTGCCGTAGCCCAGCGGGATGGAGACGGGCGCCCGCTCGGCGCCGTGCGAGAAGCCCAGGAGGCGGCCGTCCTGGTAGACCTCGTAGTCCCACCCGGCGGGAAGGGACGGGTCGTACTGCACGGAGCCGAAGAGCGGATCGCGGATGAAGGGCGCGTTGGTGATGGTGACGCCGCGCACGGCCCGCACGCGCAGGTTCTCCGTCGCCACGTCGCCCACCTGCACCTGACGCATCCAGCGGCTGAGCGGAAAGACGCGGCGGAAGCGCGCCGTGGGATCGGTGCGCAGGGGCTGGCCGCCGCCGGGATTGGAGACGGACGCGCCTACCTGCAGCATCCCGCCGTACACGCCCAGTCCCACGATGGCCGACCCGGCGTCGGGCACCCCGAGATCGGGGGTGGAGGTCGACACGCCCCACTCCAGCACCGCGCCCCCGGTACGCGGCTGAAAGGGGACGGAGCGTGGGTCCACGGCGGGCCCCTCGCGCCCCAGCCCGCTCTCGAACTGGCGCCGTGCATCCGCCTCGCCGCGCTCCTGTGCCGGAAAGGGAATGGCCCGGGTGAAGCGCACCGTCAGCTCCGCGGCGTCCGCGGCGGCCTCGGCCTCCAGCAGCTGCGCGGCACGCGGAACCGTGGCGTAGACGTCGCTCGCCCACACCAGCGCGTCGCCGGGGGCGAGCGTCACGCGCGTGGCGGCGGCGAGCGTGCCGGCGCGCACGTCCAGCACCGCCTGCCCGGCCCCGCGCGGCCGCGAGACCACGGCGAGCCCGCTGTCCGGCACCACGCGAAAGGGGGCGCCCGACAGCTCCAGCAGGGGCCGGAGCGGAACGAGGACGGCCCCGCGCTCATCGAGGAGCACGGGGACGCTGAGTGGGTTCAGGGTGCCGACGCGGAGGTCGTAGATCCCCTGCTCGTAGCCGGGCGGGGTGTCCTGCGCGGCGAGCGGGGCACCCGCGAGGACGGCGGCAAGGGCGCAGAGCAGCGCGCGGAGGGCGCTCACGGAGCGGGACCCCGGCTCAGTTGATCACCAGCTGGATGGTGATCGTCCCCGAGTAGTTGCCCGCGGGCTGGCTCACGGGGGGAGCGACCCGGCCGCCCATGTACACCGAGTAGTGGTCGTACTCGTACTTGGGGCGCCCCGGCTTGTAGCGCTGCGGGGTGTCGCGGAAGCTGGGCGTGGTCACCGGATTCCAGGTGACCCACGACGCCGCCACGCACGTCTGCGCCGCGTCGTCGATCTCGCACAGGGCGGCGTAGTTGCCGTTGAACGAGATGGGCATCGTCCGGCCGCCCGCGGCGTTCAGCGTCGCCGGGAGGACGAAGGAGATGTCGATCGTACGCGCGCGCGCCACGCCCGTCATCCGCCACTCGCCAGACATGCTGCCCGCCAGGTAGCCGGGAAGAACCGTCTCCGGCGTGCCGGGGGTGACGTTGCCGAACTGCACCGGGCGCATTCCCGTTGCCGTGAGCGGCGGGTACGGCACCTCCGCCACCGCGGCGATGCCGGATGCGGCCATCGGCTTCTCCTGTGCGCGCACGGGGGCGGCGCAGAGCGCGGCCCCTATGGCGAACGGCAGGAAGAAGCGGATGCGGATCATCAGCCCTGTACGGTTGCGGTGCCCGAGACCGGCGCGGCCTTGACGGCGCCGGGCGAGGGAAGGTCGGGGCGCTCGGTGTCGAAGGTGTACCTCACCGTGAGCCCCGTGCGCGGCGCGCCGGGCGCCAGCGGGATCGTGTAGCGCAGGCGCAGGGCCCGGTAGACGGCCATCTCGTCTTCGATCTGCCCCACCACCCGCCCGTCCGCGGTGACGACTTCGGCGCGCAGGTGGCCCAGGAAGACGGCGGTGCCGGTGCGGCGCACGTCGAACTCGGCCTCCACCGCGCCGGCCGGGCTCAGCCGCGCCACGCTGCCGTTCACCGCCAGGCCGGTGGTGACCGTGCCCTTGCGGAAGAGGACCGCCGTGGCGACCGCGGTCTCCACGTTGAGCTGCATGCGCACGTCGCCGTTGTTCTGCTCGATGGGGGGCGTGCCCCCGCGCGAGCGCACCACCACGCGGCCCCAGTATTCGCCCTCGGCCATACCCGCCGGTGCCTGCACCAGCACCCGAACCGTCTGCCGCTGCCCGGGCGCGAGCGTCAGGCGCCGCGGAAAGGCGCGCACGTAGGGGAGGATGGAAGGATCGCCCGCCGGCGCGGAGTCGGTGAGGATCGTGTTGGTCCGCCCCTGCGCGTCCGTCGTGGGATAGCCGAAGGCGAAGCCGATCTCGATCTCCTCGGGCGCGGTGCCGGCGTTGAAGAGCACCAGCATGGCCGTGGGGCTGCGCGAGTCGATGAAGAGGGCCGTGGGGCTCACCGTCACCGCCGCGGCGCGGCTCGCCGTGCCGGCGGCCAGCGCCAGCAGCAGGAGCGCCACTCGGGCGGCGAAGGAGGGGATCTTGGGCATCGTCATCGCATCTCCCGCGGTTCTGCTCCCGGAGCGCACATCACGTTCCAGGATTGGTGATCACCACCAGGATGGTGGCGGTGTAGCTTCCCGCCGTCTGCTCCCGCGAGGGGAGCGCGGTGCCTCCAAGCAGGAGGCGGGCGGGGCCCTGCGACGCATCCAGCCTCACCCGCACCGTGCTCAGCGGGTCGATGGGGAGGAGCGAGGCCGATACGTTCCTCATCAGCGCCCCATCGCGCGCGGTGAAGAGGAGCGGGAGCCGCGCGCCCGCGGGCGAGACCATCGCCGTGGGGAGCACCAGCGTCACGTCCAGCGTGCCGTGCCCGTTCAGCACGATCTCCGCCCGGCGCCCGGCATCCGTCACCGGGATCGCTTCCGAGACTCCCGGGATCAGCGGCCCAAACGACAGCCCCTGCACCGGAACCGCATCCACCCCGACACTCGCGGGGGCCTGGGCGTACGCCCCGCCCCCGCTTAAACACCCCGCGAGCGCGAGGAGGAGCGCCGTCCGCACGGACGCCCGCATCCCCCTCTCGTCTCGCGCCGGTCCGGTGCGGCTCAGTTGGCCGTCGCCGTGATCTTGATGGTGCCCGTGTACGTCCCCGGAACGGCCGCGGTCGGAACCGCCACGGTGCCGGTGAAGATCACGAACTCGCTGGTGGGGCCGGCGGTGGGCGCCGTCAGGGTGCCGACCACGCTCGCCGAGGTGAGGCCCGCGCCGCCGCACGCCGAGAAGGCGCTGGTGATGGCGCTGTTGGTGGTGCCGACGCCGCAGGCGCTGAACGCGGGCTGCAGGGTCTCGGTGCCGCCCGCGCGGGTCAGGCGTCCCGTGGTCGCCCCGTCCGGAAGGGTGAAGCTCACCCCGACGTTGCGGGTGAACGGGATGTAGCCGCTGACGCTGCTCGACGTGGTGCCCGGCGTCACGATACCGAAGTTCATCCCGGACGAGGTGCCGAAGTCGAGCACCGTGGCGACGGTGGCCGTGGCGGCGATGGAGCCGGTGGCGGTGCTCTGCGCGGCGGCGAGCGACGGAAGGGCAAGCAGGGCAGCGGCACCGAGAACGATCGCGAACTTCTTCATGTGGTCTCCAGGAGGGGTTTGGGGTGGCGCAGGATCGGGCGGGCTCCGCGATTCGCGGCCGGCTCCGTGTTCCGACAGCGACTAGGGCAACCGATATGCCATCCCCGGCGGGCAGTGCAAACTGTGTTGGTGCAATAACTTACACGCGGCGGGGCACGTCGTCAATCGGGAATGTGTTCCCGTTTCGGAACATGCCCCGTTCCCGTCCGGGAACGTCACCCATCCAGGAGCGCGCGGACGGTGAGCTCGTTCTCCGCTTCGGTGTTGTAGAAGTGGGGCGAGACGCGCACGTAGCCTGCGCGGTGGTCCACGACGATCCCCTGCTTCGCCAACCGGGCGACGGCGCCGGCCGCGTCGTCGTGCTTCAGCAGCACGATCCCGGAGCGGTGCGCCTCGTCCGCGATGCGCAGCGCGAAGCCGGCGTCGTGGAGCAGCGCCACAAGGTGCTCCGTGAGCCCCGCGATGCGCTCGTAGACGGCGCGCTCCCCGGCTTCTCTGAAGATCTCCATCCCCCCGAGCGCCGTGTACACCGTGGGTACGGCGGGGGTGCCGAGGGAGAAGCGGCCGGCGTCCTCGCGCGGCTCGTACTCATCCACGCGGAAGGAGAACTGGTCGCGCGCGCCGAACCAGGAGGTGACGGTGGGGCGCATCTCGGCGATGCACTCCTCGCGGACCCAGAGATACGCCAGCCCGGGGCCGCCCAGGAGCCACTTGAGGGGTCCGGCCACGTACACGTCCGCCCCGCTGGCGCGCGCGTCCACGGGGATCTGGCCCACGGCCTGGTAGCCATCCACCAGAAAGAGTGCGCCCGCCCCGCGCGCCGCCCGCGCGATCGGCTCCAGCTCCTGCACGTATCCGGTGCCGTAGAAGACGTGGCTGGTGGCGACGATGGCGGTGCGCTCGTCGATGTACTCGGCCCAGCGCTCGGGGGGCACGCCGATGCCGTCGTCGCTGGGAACGCGCACCACTTCGACGTTGGGCCGCGCGAGCCACTGGTAGACGAGGGTGGGGAAGTCCAGGTCCGACACCACCACGCGGTTGCGCTTCGTGTAGTCGATGGTGGACGCCACCGACGAGAGCGCGGCCGAGACGCTGGGGGTGAGCGCGATCTCGTTCTCCCGCGCGTTCCACATGCGCGCGACGTGGCCGCGCAGCTCGGCGATCCTTCCCAGCCACAGCTCGTACCACGCGGAGGCGCCCATGGAGTTCCAGAGCGCCTGGTATTCGCCAAGGTACCCCATCGAGCGCCGGGAGAGCGCGCCGAGGGAGCACGAGTTCATGTAGGTGTGGGTCTGCAGGATCGGAAACTCGCCGCGCCAGCGGGTGGCGAGCTCGGGGTGCGGGGCGGTTTGGTCTGGCATCGTCCGGTGCTCCAGGTGTCGAGGAGCGCGGAAGGTGCGGCATGCACCGGAGCGGCGTCAAGACCGGGAACTGCTGGGCTCACGCGAAGGCGCAAAGGCGCGAAGAAAGAGCTAAAGGGAACCCCGCGATGGGGCGTAGGCATTCGCGATTCGACGGGTTCCCTCCTTCAGGGTTGGCGCTCCGAAATTGATCAGCAGACCCAGGCGTAGATCCATCAGCCGCAAATAGGTCAGCAGCTGCTTTGAATGCACCGGTGCCATCTTCTCCACCGACTTGAGTTCCACGACCACTCTGTTCTCCACGAGAAGATCCACTCTAAAACCTTCGTCGATGTGGATACCCTCATACCTGATCGCAACCGGCACCTGCCTGCGTACCGCGAGGCCACGATGCTCCAATGCCGTCGCGAGCACCACTTCATACACGCTCTCCAACAGCCCAGGGCCGATCCGCGTGTGGATCTTGTACGCGGCATCGACAATCTCCTTCATGATCTCCTCAATCTCCACGACTCCTCTCCTCGTGTCTTTTCTTCGCGTCTTTGCGCCTTCGCGTGACACCTGCAGTTAAATACCCCGGCACGCGCACGACGCACGGGTGTAGCAGGCGCATGCTTTCGACGCGCCTTCCCCCCGCCGAGCTGACCGACCGCATCCGCGCCCGCGCCCTGGAGCTGGGTTTCGAGGCGGTGGGCGTCGCGCCCGTGCAGCCGTCGGGGCACGCGGAGGCATATGGGAGGTGGGTGGGGGAGGGGATGCACGGCGAAATGGCGTACCTGGCCCACGAAGACGCCGTCGCCAGGCGCGCCGATCCCGCCGTGCTCGTGCCCGGCGCGCGATCGGCGGTGGTCGTGGCGATCGGGTACCACGGGGAGGATGATGGAGAGGCGGATCCGTCGCGGGGGATCGTGGCGCGCTACGCACGCAACGACGACTACCACGATCTTCTCAAGGACCGCCTCATCGCCCTCCAGGAATGGGCGAACGCCGAGCTCACGCCGCTGGGCGGGCGCGCGTACGTCGACGCCGGGCCCGTGCTGGAGCGCGAGCTCGCGTCGCGCGCGGGACTCGGGTGGTTCGGGCGCAACACCATGCTCATCCAGCCCCGCCGCGGGTCGTACTACTTCCTCGGCGTGCTGCTGCTGGACGTGGAGTTGGCGTACGACGAGCCGTTTGCGCGCGACCACTGCGGATCGTGCTCGCGCTGCCTGAGCGCCTGCCCGACGGGAGCGCTGCTGGGGCGCGACGAGACGGGCGCCCCGCGCATGGACGCGCGTCGCTGCATCTCGTACCTCACCATCGAGCTGCGCGGCCCCATCCCCCGCGATCTCCGCCCCCTCATCGGCAACCGCATCTACGGCTGCGACATCTGCCAGGAGGTCTGCCCCTGGAACAGCTTCGCCGAGCCCGCGCACGATCCCGCCTTCATCCCGCGCGATGGGATGGATGGGCCGTCGCTGATCGAGTGGATGGGGATGAGCCAGGAGCAGTTCTCGCGCCGCTTCAAGGGCTCCGCCGTGAAGCGGACGAAGCGGCGCGGGCTGCTGCGCAACGTGGCGGTCGCGCTGGGGAACTGGGGCTCGCCTGAGGCCGTCCCCGCGCTCGCGGTCGCGCTGAACGATGATGAGGCACTGGTGCGCGGGCACGCGGCGTGGGCGCTGGGGCGCATCGGCACCGAGGCGGCGCGGCAGGCGCTGGCCGGACGGGCTGAGGTGGAGGAGGATGCGTGGGTGCGGGAGGAGATCGCTCTCGCACCCACGGCTTGACAGGCGGTCTCCCCGCGCGCCTCTCCAATGGCCCCCGAGGCGGCGGGGATGCACCTGGGATCAACGTTGGTCGAGTCCCTCGCGCTGAATCTCCAGCGTCCGCTTCAGACCCGGCTGAATGGTCTCCACGTTGATCAGCGAATCCAGAAAGGACCTTCTCTGCGCAAGCGCCTCGTTTACCTGGTCCTGACCGTCCGGATACGCGGAGCGCATGCCGAGCCTGTCAGTTTCGGAAAGCGTGGCGTTGCGCTGGCTGAAGCAATGGCTCTTTGCGCCGTCGCGAAACATCCACTCCCCGAAGAAGTACTTCATGATCGAATGCGGATCGAACGCGCTGATCATGAACGCGTGTGAGTTTCCGAGCTGACGCAGGTTGTGGTCGACTTTCGCCTTCGGCCAGCGGTTGGGCGCGCCTCCCAGGACCGTGTAGATGCCCGGACGTCTCCCCTGGCTGTCCACGACGAACTGGCCGGAGTTGTCCGTGGTGGGGGTGTAGCCGGGATCATCTTCCCAGCGAAAGTCCAGGTCGCAGCCGCCGGCCGGGTGCTGGTGCTCATGCTGAAAGCCGAGCGCATGCCCGAACTCGTGAAGAATCGTCGCGTCGGCGTCGCCCGGGAGGGCCTGGTCCCACCCGCCGAAGTTCATGGATGCCTGCCCGGGATCCACGATCTGCGGGCTGACGCTGTCCGTGCCGACGAGCGACCAGCGCCCGGCCTGGTCGAACGAGATACGGATGTGCGCCGCGTAGGCCTGGTCTGAAGAGGACCAGCGGCGAAACTGTCCGTCCCCCTGGGCGTCGAACCCGAAATCGAAGTGGAGGTTACCGTGTCTGGTCCACTCGGCCGCCACGTCGGCGATGCGCTGGTGCAGCGCCGTCGTCCCTCCCTTGAACGCGACCGTGAGGGTTTGCCCGGGCTCCCACCGCTTCAGCGTTTCGATCACGAACTCCAGCCCCCGCCCTCCCACGTCGGTGGGAAGGGAGCGGGCGAACCGGTCGCGCGCCTCAAGGCGGGCCTGGATCTCGTCCGGGTAGATCTCGAAAACGTAGTCGGTGTTCATCGTAGCCTCCGTCTCGGGGTGGAACATCAGTCCCGTGCCACACGCGGCCGGGCTCGCGTCAATCCTTTTCGGGTGGGTTCAGACCGATCACCTGCGAGGGGTCCACGCGGAGGGGCTCGTCACCGGGATCCGGGGGAGCGCCTCTCCCCGCGTCGCGCTCCCTCAGGCTCTTCACCTCCTGGAGCCGCCGGGCTGCGCCCACGTCGCGGTGCGCTTCATCGTACAGGTCGTACCAGGGCAGACCCATGTCGGTGTACAGCTTCGCGCTGATCGGTGAGGGCGGGGGGGGGCGGCCGGTGACGGAGCGGTACTGCTCGCTGTTGACCAGGTGAACGAAGATGTCTGCGCGATTTCCTTCGTCCCACGTGTCGAGCCCGTACCTGTCGGGGTAAATTTTCTGGCGTATGCGGCCACCGGCGGCGACGCCCATCTCGGTGGGGATCGCGTCGAACGCGTCGAAGCGAACGTCGCCGCCGGGTGGGGGCTCGTCTCGAAACCTGCCGGGCCTGGGCTCGATTATGCGGATCTGGATGCCGCCTACCTCCGCGGTCCCGGTCAGCTGCTCCTCGACCGTGTCGCCGCCCCCGAGAGGCACGGCCACGAATTGGCGGATCATGCCGTCTCCGGCGTTGATCCCGTCGAGCCAGGGCTGGTCGGGACACACGAGGTAGTTCTGCGGCTCGGCGTTCATGCTTTCGCGCCAGTCGCCGCCCGAGACGGCGTTCACGCCCCCCACCGCCACCATCACTGCGTTGGGCTTCCACCACGCCGCCTCGAACTGGAGCCAGAGCGCCTCGCGCTGGTACACCGGGACGAAGAAGCCCCCCGTTCTGCGCCACGCTGCCGGGACGCGGCCGGCATAGCTCTCCACGCGGTGGACGGGGAGAGGCCCGAAGCCTGGGGGAAGTGGATACGTTCCGCCGTCATCGGGAATGCGGAGCGTCCGCTGCAAGGTGAACGCGAACCGCTCGCCCACCTGGACCCTGTCGTCCCTGACGGTGATGCTCATCGCTGGGGCCTCAGCCACCCTGGATCTCCTGCCGCGGGTTCTGCTGGCTCGGGTGGTGCAGAAGGGTGGAAAGCTGCGTCGTCACGTTGGCCCGCCGAAGCCGCGTCAGGGGACGCTTCGCCTTAAGGCTTGTCCATAGACAAACGGCCGAGAAAGACGCGAGCGGCATGGTGGGAATACGCGAATTGTCCGTAGTTGCCCGCAGTAGGTCGGCGGGGCATCGCCGAATTCCAGGGTAGGCGCGTGACCGCCCCTGCGTCAAGATGAATTTCGCCAGGAGGAGGAGGCACCGGTGCGTGGGCACGCGGCGTGGGCGCTGGGGCGCATCGGCACGGATGCGGCGCGGCAGGCGCTGCGGGGGAAGAGGTGGAGGAGGACGCGTGGGTGCGGGAGGAGATCGCGGCGGCGCTCGCGCCTGAGGGCTCAACTCGTTCGTGACAGGTCCGTTACCGTCGTTTACACTTCACGCAGCCTCGGACGGTCGGCGTCGTCGCGGCGGGCGGTTGGTATCCGCACACCGTCCGCAGGTCCGGCAGCGACTCCCGCACGGACTCGCCGTCATCTACCACCGACACCCGTGCTCGCGTGTCGCGCGGCTCTCCGCATCCCCGTAAGTAACTCCGCATCTGGCTCATGAATCCGGTAGGCTCGTCCGGAACATCAAGTAATTACAAGCTGCATTGGGGCATGGGCAGAGGCGCCGCCGCTAAGGCGCGGTATTCCGCCTTGTTCTTCCGAGATTCCGCGGTAGTATTCAGCGGAGGCGCCGTTCGGTGGTATCCGTGCCGGGCTGTGCCACATTTTATATCCGTGCCGCACATCGCGGTGCGTCCTGCATCATCACTCTGATCCCGCGGGGTGCTTCATGCCGAGCTCACTTCAGTTGAAGAAGATCCACAAGCACAAGCTGGGGCTGCGGTCCGGCGAGGGTCTCGTCGGTGCGGCGTACGCCATGTCGGACTTCGGCGATGCTCTCAATGGCACCAGTAACGATGCAAAGGGTGCGCGCATCCAGCACATCATCAACCCCCCGAGGGGCGGCGCCTGGGAACGGGAGTGGGCGACCCGCTACTTTACCACGGTCAAGCTGATCAAGCAGTTTCGGCCGGCGGGTCTGCTGCAACTGGTGTCGGGAGCCTTTCCCGGGGCCGAGCGATACCGTCACGACGGCGCAGAGACATTCAAGAAGGCCAATCGGCTCCGCGCGGACACGGAGACCTTTGCCACGATCGACTATGTAGCGGGCGACAGCGCTAGGGATATCATGAGACAGGTCACCGCCGCACTCGACGGGCTTCCCGATCCCGGAGGCGACTTCCTGCTGTGAGCTCTACGCTGTCTATCACGCCGGGCCGGGAGTGCGGAAGGCGTGGGAGTGGGATAACTGTTGTGGAACAGGTCAGGCGGCAAAGTAGGGCATTTCGGCCTCAGGGAATCCAGATTCCTGTGCTGACTCCGTGTGAGACCAGGTTCCTGGTTTTTTCGTTTCTGGAGAGCTGATATCAGCCGAAGGTGAAGGCGAACGCCTCCGGGCCGGGCGACCCCATCGCGACACAATTGCACGGACGCCGGCCCCACTGTATCGTTCGCGTCCAGAGTTGATTCTCCTCACGTGCCGGTCCACCCCGCGCGTTCGTTGATGGCCCACCGTTTCCCAGCGAGCCGTTCGATGACCCCTTCAGACGCTTTCCCGAGCACGCACCAGCTCCACGCGCCGGGCGCGGACGCCGCCATCGTCCGCGCGGCGATCCACCCCGCCATCGGCGTCGCCCGGATGGGGAACAGCCACCACGACTTCTACGTGGGTCCCGAGGTGACCGAGCCGCTGCCGCAGCCGCCCGGGCGCATGCACGACGCGGCCGGCGCGCTCAAGCGGCAGGCGGCACGCTTCCGCGTGTACGGCTACGACGCCGCCGGCAACGTGGTTCGTGAGCTGACCACGCACGACGCCGACCTTCGCTGGACGGTGCACGTGGCCAACCGAAAGGCATCGTGGTACCAGTGGGCGATCGCCCTCGACATCCCCGAGGCCGCGGGGAAGACGTTGCCGCTGCGCAACGCCACCGTCGGCGACCGCGCCAGCCTGGAGATCGACCCCGGCCCGCGCTCGATCGCCGGGGCGTGGGAGGGCGGGCCCGCGTACGAGCTGAACGGCGCGTTCCAGGGCACGCCCGTGAACCTGGGGGAGGTGCGGACCGACGAGGCGGGGCGCCTCCTGTTCCTGGGCGGCCGCGGCGTGTCGGCCTCTCCCTCGGGCTCGCCGATCTTCGACGAGTCGCAGCCGAACCCGTTCATCAACGCGAACGGGTGGTACGACGACGCCTCCGACGGCCCGGTGACGGCCGAGGTCTCCATCGGCGGGCGGCCGATCCCCGTCGACCCTGCATGGGTGGTGACCGCGCCGCCCAACTACGCGCCCGAGGCGATCGGCGTGCGCACGCTGTACGACCTGCTGGTGGACTGCTACGTCGAGGCGGGATGGATGAAGCCGCCCTCGCCGGTGTCGTTCCGCCACGACGTGTACCCGATCCTCCAGCGGCTCAGCAGCCTGCAGTGGGTGAACGCCGGCTTCGCGGCGCAGTTCGGGCGCGGCGGCCCGCACGACTTCGAGGACCCGGCGTACGTCCGCACCCTGTCGTGGCTCCCCTCCAGCGGCGTGGACGTGTACGGGGAGGCGAGGCTGCAGATCTTCAACTCGTTTCGCGAGCCCGAGCCCACCAGCAACAGCCCGCTCCCGTGGCCGTGGATCTACGGCGACGACATGGACAATCCGCCGAGCCCGTCGCCGCGCCAGAACGCCTCGGTGTCGCCCACCCAGTACCGGGTGCTGAAAGCCTGGGCGGCGGGGCAGTTCGTGGACGACTGGGAGCGGCCGTACGATCCGCCGCGGTTCATCGAGCAGGTGCCGCTGCAGGACCAGCCGGCGATGCTGGACAGGGCCGCGCTGCACTTCTGCCTGGCCGACGCATTCCACCCGGGATGCGAGGTGACCTGGCCGGTTCGCCATGTGACCCTGTTCTCGTCGCCGTTCCGGATCATCCACCGCTCGCCGGACCAGCCCGAGCCCGACTACGGCCCCGTGCTCACCCCCGAGATCGCGCTCTCGGCAACGGGCCCGCTGCACGCGCAGGGGCCGGGCGACCTCACGCGGTGGATGGGACTGCCATGGCAGGCCGACACGGCGTTCTGCCGCTCGGGCTACGGCACCAAGACGTATACGTACGACCCGTTCATCCCCACCTTCTGGCCGGCGCGCGTGCCCAATCAGGTGCTCACGCAGGAGGCGTACGAGGTGGTGCGCGACGCCAGCAGGCCGCGCCAGGAGCGGCTCGAAGCCTTCACCGGCCGTGCGTCGTGGACGCGCTGGCTCGACGGGCCGGACACCGCGGCGCAGATGGAGCAGATGGTGGAGCTCTTCGGATCGTTCGGCGTGGTGGAGCTGCGCGAAGGCGTGGCGAGCGATCCGGTCTTCCCGCCGATGATCGGGGTGGAGGCGCTGGGCGGCGCCCTGCCGCGCCCGCAGCCCGGGGCGAAGGCGGCCCCCTCGGTACTGTTCGCGGCGGCCGCGGGCGTGGCGGAGGTGGTCACGGAAGTGGCCGATGCGGTCACCGGGGCGATGGCGCCCGCCGCGGAGCCCGCGTTGTCGTCCGACGAGGCGCTGCGGCTCTCCATCCTCCGCCGGGCCGGGTGGCGCTCGTTCGAAGAGGCCGAGGACGCGCCCACGCCGGTGCAGCGGCCGGGCAAGGAATGACCGAGCGGTACGCGGCCGTGGTCGCCGGGGGCGGCCCGGCCGGCGCCGCGGCGGCCCTGGCGCTGGCCCGCGCCGGCCGCCGCGTGCTGCTGGTGGATGCCGCGCCGGCCGCCGCGGCCGTGGGCGAGGCGCTGCCGCCGGTGGGTCGCGCGCTGCTGGGCGAGCTGGGGCTGCTCGACGGCTTTCTGCGCCAGGGGCACGCGCCCACGCCCGGCAACGCGTCCGCCTGGGGGAGCGGGATGCTGGCCACGCACGACTTCATCTTCGGCCTGCACGGCCACGGCTGGCACCTGGACCGCGCCCGCTTCGACGCCGGCCTCCTCGCCGCCGCGGCCGATGCGGGCGCGGAGATCGTCACGCCCGCCCGCATCGTCGGCGCGGAGCGGGCGGGGGATGGGTGGCGCGTTCGCATCGATCGTGGCCGCGAGGCGGAGTGCGCGTGGATGGTGGACGCCACCGGGCGAAGCGCGGCCGTCGCGCGGCGGCTGGGCGGCGCCCGCGTCCGGCACGACCGGCTGGTGGCCTTCCACGCGCGCTTTCGCCCGCGGGACGGCGCGGACCGCGACGGGCGGACGCTGGTGGAGGCGGGTGCGGACGGATGGTGGTACACCGCGCGCCTCCCCGCCGGCGAGCGCGTGGCGGCCTTCCTGGCCGACGTGGACGATCCGTCCGCCCGCGCGCTCCGTGATCCGTCCCGCTTTCAGGCGGCGCTCGCGCGGACCACGCACGTGTGCGCCGCGCTCCACGGGTACGCGCCCGCGTCCGCCCCGCGCGGCGCGGACGCCGGGAGCGCGCGGCTCGCCACGCCCGCGGGTGAGGGGTGGATCGCGGCGGGCGACGCGGCGCTCTCGTTCGACCCGCTCTCGTCCCACGGAATCCTGAACGCGCTGCACACGGGGACGCGCGCCGCCGCCGCCGTCCACGCGCGGCTTTCGGGAGACCGGGAAGCCGTGACGTCGTACGCGGAGCACGTCGCCGCGATCTACGCGGCATATCTTGGGCACCTGCGGGCGTACTACGGATCCGAGCGGCGCTGGGCCGATCGTCCGTTCTGGTCGCGGCGGCACGGAATGCCGGATTCCGCTTCCCTGGCGCTGCCCTGGCGATCCTGATCCTTTCCGATCTGCTGGACGCTGTCGAGCGGCACCCATCGAAGAGGACGAATGAGTGATCTCCGAGATCAAATCGTCACTCGACGTGTCACACCATCTGTTCAGAACGTTTGTGCAAACTCCCGAACCGCTACCCTCACAGAGAGGCTCAGAGACGCAGGACGGGAGAACAGCGGGAGAAAAGCCTCACACGGAGGACACAGAGGGAACTGCAAGCCACCGAGAACTCCTTTTGCTGTTCGGTGTCCTGTAACTGGTATCACGTCGCGGCGGCCCCGAGCGCTTTCGCGCGCGCGGCGTTCATGCGATCCGTGAGCGCCTTCACGTTCTCGCCGTACGCGCCCATGAGGATATCGAACTTTCCTGTATTCCTCCCGTTCTCCAGGACCCAGAAGGCGACCGCGTCCTCCGCTTCATCTTGCTTGAATATGGAGAACCCTCCGACGTGGGCCCAGCGGTGCTCGATGGTGCGCCAGAAGGCGAGCTTCTCGCGAAAGCCGTCCGGGCGGATCTCCAGGCGGGCGCGCAGGGATAGGTGGGCGAGCACGGCCAGCACGAGGGTCGCCACTCCGGACCCAGGCGCGAGGTGCTCGACGCCGTCCTCCATCATCATGCTCGTGGAGGGGATGCCGATCCCGAGGGCCATCCAGAGGAACGGGTTCTTCCACCACACGGACTCGAGGACGACGACGGCGCCGTCCTCCGGCGTGATGGCGGCCGTCACTCGCCGCCGACGGTGATGCGCACCTCGTCGGCCTCGCCGGTGGGGGCCTGGGCGCGGATGGTGTGGGGGCCGGGCGCGAGGGACCAGCGCGCGTCCGGCACCTCGCGGCCGTCCACGGACCAGCGGACGGGGCCGGTGCGGCCGGATGCGCGCAGCGAGAGGGTGGCGTAGCGGGCCGCCACGCCCAGCGGCACGGAGTAGTGGTCGCCGCCGCGGGGGGTGACGATGCGGAAGCGGTCCTCGCCGGCGCCCGCCGCGGCGGCCCAGCGCCCGCCCTGGCCCGCGGCCCACTCCGCGTACTCCGCCGGGAGCGACAGGCGGCCGCCGCGCTCCCAGTCGTCATCCTTTGCCGGCTCGGTGCCGGGGATGAACCACTCCACCAGCGACTCGCACCCGCCCGCGGCGCGCATCCCCGAGAGGCGGCAGACGCGCACGGGCACGAGCCCCGCCTCCTCTGGCGCCGGGAGCGCGCCGGGAGGCCGGCGTGACGCCGCGGCGAGCATGGAGCGGTAGAGCAGGGGACCGGCGCCGGTGATGCCGCTCACGCCCTCCATCGGCCGGCCGGTGAAGTTGCCCACCCACACGGCCACCGTGAACCCCTTCGTCACTCCCACGGCCCAGTTGTCGGTGAAGTGCCGGCTGGTGCCCGTCTTGGCGGCGGTGGGGAAGGGGAAGTCGAACGGCGTCGCGGTGCCGAAGCCGGGTGCGCGCGCATCGGCGTCGCCCAGGATGCCGAGCACCAGCGTGGCCGCCTCGCGCGACATCACACGCTCGCGGCGGGCGGGGCCCTGGCCGGGGGTGGTGGGGGTGAAGCGCGCGGGCATCCACTCGCCGCCGTTGGCGAGGGCGCGGTAGGCGGAGGCGAGCTCCAGCAGGGTGACGTCGCCCGTGCCCAGCGCCAGGCCCAGGCCGTAGTGCGATGCGCCCTGCCTGAGCGATGCGAAGCCCGCGCGGTGCAGCGTCTCCAGGAACGCCTCCACGCCCACGCGGTCGGCCAGCTCCACGGCGGGAAGGTTGTACGAGCTCGCCAGCGCCTCGCGCGCGCGGACGGGGCCGTGGAAGCGCCGGTCGTAGTTCTGCGGCCGATACGGCCCCATCGAGCTCGCGAAGCTGCGCGGCACGTCGGGGAGGACGGTCGCGGCGGTGTGCCCCCGGTCGAAGGCCAGGCCGTAGAGGAACGGCTTCAGCGCCGAGCCGGGCTGGCGGGGCGAGGTGACCATGTCCACCTGGCCCACTTCGCGCTCCCAGAAGTCGGGGGAGCCCACCCACGCCAGCACCTCGCCCGTGGCGTTGTCGAGCACGACCGCGGCGGCGTGGCGGGCGCCCCGGTCGCCCAGCGTGCGCACCGTGTGCCTCACCTCCCCCTCGATCAGCGCCTGCAGCTCCAGGTCGAGCGAGGTGCGGAGTGTGCCGTCGCTCGGAAGATGGCCCGCATCCGCCTCCTGGAGCAGGCGGGCGGTGAAGTGCGGGGCGAGGAACGCCGACCGGGGCCGCGGCGGGAGCACGGGCTCGGTGCGGGCGCGGGCGACCTCTTCGGCCGTCGCGAGCCCGAGCTGCCGCATGCGCGCCAGCACCACGTCGCGGCGGGCGCGGGCGCGGGCGGGAGAGGCGAACGGGTTGTCGCGCGCGGGGGAGCGGGCGATGCCGGCGATCAGCGCCGCCTGCCCCAGGCTGAGCTCGCGCGCCGACGCGCCGAAGTAGAGCTCCGCCGCCGCCGAGACGCCCACCGACGCGCGGCCGAGCGGAACGCGGTTGACGTACTGCTCCAGGATTGCGCGCTTGGGGAGGTGGGCCTCCAGCCGGAGCGCCCAGAGCGCCTGGCGCAGCTTGCCCCGCACGGTGCGCCCGGTGGGCACCAGCAGCCGGGCCGTCTGCATGCTGAGCGTCGATGCGCCCGCCCGGCGCCCCCCCGCCACGTTGTCGCGGAGCGCGCGGCCCACGGAGCGCACGTCCACGCCGTGGTGGGCGAAGTAGCGGTGGTCCTCCGCCGCCACGAACGCCTGCACCAGGCGCGGATCGACCTCGGCGAGCGGCGTCCATCCGCCGCGGCTGCCGTCGGCCGCGCGCGTGGCTCGGAGGGGGAGTCCGGCGCGGTCCTCCATCACCAGGCGCGTCACGGGCTTCGGGGACGCCACCTCCGCGGGCAGCGGCAGGGCGATCCACGCCGCCGCGCAGGCGGCGAGCGCCGTCGTCCCGCCCAGTGCGCGGACGATCCAGCGCGTCACGCGGGGCCGCGTGATCGTAGGGCGGTTATACCTCATGGCGCGGCCGTGGTGACGACAAAGGTGCCGCCGCCGCTGCGGCCGTGCACGCCGGGGTTGTACATCTCCTCCGCGTGGGCGGGTGCCATGGTGAAGCGGCCGGCCGTGGTCGCCCGCGCCAGGTAGGTGGCGTTGTAGCTGCCGCGCCATAGCGTGCGGGCGAAGTAGACCACTCGGTCGTCGCGGATCTCGGTATGGTCGAACGGCGACCACATCCCCGCATCCCAGCTTCCAAAGAGCCAGTTCCCGGTGCCCGTGCCCGGCTCCGGCTCCGGCTCCAGCACGTCGGGCGCAAAGGGGCTCACCGTGCGCAGGCTCAGGTCCACCGCCTCCAGCCCGGCGGGGAGGGGATCGTCCAGCACCACCATCACCCGCTCATCGGGCACCCGGATGCGCAGGCGCACGCGGATGACCTGGCCCTCGGCCACGCTGGTCAACGGGCGGCGCGTATCCACCGACTCGTACCAGCGCTCCACCGCGATCCCCCGGTCGCGCGGCGTGAACGACGGCTGTGCCGCCCTTTCGCGCACGCCCAGGTGGTAGAACACGGCGCCCCCGGCACCCACGCCCTGCAGCGAGACGCGCAGCACCTTCTTCCCATCCGGCCGGGTGGTGACCAGCCCTTCGAGGGAGCGCACGGAGTCGAGCCCGCCGTCCGTCTGGCGCGCTCGGCGCTCCGCCACCACGCGCCCGTTGTGCACGATCCTCACGGTGCGGTCCTGCGCCCCGTGCGGCACGAGCTGCTGGTAGCGGGTGAGGGCGAGGACGGCCCAGGCGTAGTCCTGCGTGGTCCAAACGTATCCGCTCTCGGCGCGGCTCTGCTGCACGATCGACTCGACCAGCGCGCCCATCCCGGGGTTGGACGGCTGGAGTGCGAGGGTGGCCGAGAGCAGCCGCGCCGCGGGGCGCACGCGGGAGGCGAAGTAGAACCGTTCGCGGTACGCCGTCGCGGGGAGCACGGCACGCGCGCCGCGGATGGTGACCGAGGCCCACGCCGCGTCCAGGAGGCGGCCCGCCGGCTCGCGCGCGCCGCGCCGGGCCAGCATCTCGGCGAGCGCCAGGCGGTCTTCCCAGGCCATGCGCGCGGCCTGGCCCAGGAGCTGGTTTTCGGCGGGCACGTCGGGGCGGCCAAGGCGGCTCAGGAAATCGGCCGCGGCCACCCGCTCGGCCAGGAGCCAGCTCGTCTCGCGGGCGCGGTCGCCCAGCACGGGCGCGAGCTGAGAGGGGTCGTGCAGCGCGCGCGATACGTAGCGCCCCGCCCGCGCCAGCACGCTGTCGCTCACCGGAATGCCGGCGCCGCGTGCCTCCAGCAGCGTCCGGCCCACGTACGCCGTCAGCCAGGGCGACGTCCACCCCCTCGCATCCCACAGCCCGATGCCGCCGTCCTCGCGCTGCCGGGCGCCGACCGCGCGCACCAGCCTCTCGATCCGCTGCCGCGTGTCCGCCGGGGCGACATCCGGAGCGCCCGCACGCTGCGCCCGGTACAGGGCGATGAGCGAGATGGCTTCGCTGGCGAGCTGCTCCGTGCAGTCGTAGGGATACGAAGCCAGCGCGCGGGCGTAGGCCTGCACGAGTGTCAGCGGCGATGTGCCGAAGCCCAGCTCCAGCCGCGAGCGGACGGGGTCGGTCTCCTCTGGGAGCACCATCTCCACTGTCGCCGTGTCGCGCAGCATGCCGGACGCGGTGTGGAAGACGGGGCGGTTGGCGGGGCGGATGGGGATGGTCACCTGCACGGCGTCCGTCTCGCCGCCGCCCTCCACGCGGAAGCGGAAGGTGGCGCTGTCGCCCACCGGCGCGGTGAAGTGGAAGCGCGCCTCGGCACCTCGGCCGGGGGCGAGCTCGATAACTTGCCGCGGCGCCTCGAGCGTGACCGAGGTGGCATCCGCCATCACCATCACCCGTTGCGGGGCGCCGGAACGCTGGTTCACCACCGTGCCGGCGAGGAAGTCGTCGCCCTCGCGGATAAAGCGGGGGAGGGCGGGGCGCGCCAGCAGCGGCTTCGTGGCGACGAGCGACGTGTCGCCGGCGCCATAGCGGTCACCCGCCGTCACCGCCACGGCCATCACGCGAAAGGTGGTGGCATTGTCGGGAAGGTGCGCTTGGGCGACGGCCTCGCCGTTCGCATCGGTGAGCACGGAGCCCAAGAAGAAAGCCGTGGGCCGGAAGCGCGAGCGGAGGACGCCGGCGAGGTCCTGCCCGCCGCCGCCGCCGGGGCTGCGCGAGCCCTTGGGCCCTTCCGGCACCTGCGGCGCCACGGACACAAGGTTGCTCCCCAGCCTCATGCCGAGGCCGCGCGGCTGGTAGATGAGGCCGATGGGGTCCGGCGTCGTGTAGCGGGTGAGCGAGAGCACGCCTTCGTCCACGGCCCAGAGCGTCACCTCCGAAGCCTGCGGGCGCCCGGCCGCATCGCGCACGCGCACCCGCACGCGGGCCGTGTCGCCCGGGCGGTACTCGGCCTGGAGCGGCTGCACCTGCACGTCCAGGCGCTTGGACTCGGGCGTCACGGTCAGCTCGGCGTAGCCCACGCGCAGAGTGGGGCGGCCGGGGTCGTCCACCGTCCCCGGCCGCGAGGTGCGCCCGCGGACCAGGATCACGGACACGTACGCGTTGGGCGCCAGCTCCTCGGTGATGGGGATGCGAATCGTCTGCGTCCCCGAGGTCACGCGGATGCGGCGCTGCTCCAGCACGCGCTCGCGCTCCACCGTGATCCACGCCTCCGCATCGGTGAAGGGGGCGGCGAGCAGGATGGTGGCCGTGTCGCCCACGGAGTAGCGCTGCTTGTCCGCGACGATGTCCATCTTGAACTTGCCCTCGTCGTTCCACGGCACCCATCCGCCGCCCACCACCCACCGCGAGAAGCTGGTGCGCACCTCGCGGCCCTGCGCGTCGGCCGCCGCGAAGTGGACGGTGTACTCGCCGCCCTCGCGGGGGGTGAACGCGCAGGGCTGCGGGCCACGGCCGGTGGTGAGATTGCACGTGGACACGGTGTCGCTCACCCACTGCCCCACCTCGTCAACCACTCCGTTGCGCTCGCGCCGCACGCGGTGCCACTCGCGGCGTACGACGGCGCCCCGCACGGCCACGCCGCCCACCCCGCGCCCGTCCGGCCGCACCGCGATCACGTCCACCCGCACCGGCGCCCCCGCCGTCCAGAACCACCCACCGCCCTGCACCTTTGCGCCCAGGTAGAAGTCCGCCGGGTGCAGCACGGCCGACGCGACGTCCACCACCGACTGCCGGTTGGCGTCCACCACCTCCGCCTGGATGGTGAGGCGCGCCGGACGCCCGTCCGGCTGCGGCTGCGCCTTTACGCGCAGGTCGCGGTATCCGCGCGCGTCCAGCGTGTCCACGCCGCTCCCCACCACCTCATCGTCGTTCTCCCCGTCCTCCTCCAGCCCGCTGGACTCCTCGCCGATCTGGTATCCTTCCGTGCCGGGGATGGTGATCTCCCACGGTGAGAGAGACGTCTGCCGCGCCGTCCAGCGCACGGGGGCGCGGGCCATGGGCGCGCCGAAAAGGTAGCGCGCGCCCACCGTGGCCGTCACCGTCTGCCCGGCGAAGCGCGGCGTGCTGTCCGTGGTCACGCTCACCAGGAACTCGGGAGGGCGATACTCGGCCACCTGGTAGTGCGTGGCGCCCACCTCGCGCCACTCGCCCTCGCGTCTCAACTCGATGCGCACCGCATAGCTCCCCAGCGGCAGCTCGGCGGGGAGGCGCATCGTCTGGTGCGCCGTGCCGAAGGCGCTCAGGGCGGCCGTGGCCTGCCGCATGGGCTTCCCCTCGCGGTCGTCGAACGTCCAGCGCAGCGAGTCGCCGCGCGCGGGCGGCGCCAGCCCGCCCAGCGGCCCCCGGCGCACGATGGCCTTGGCGTACACCGGCTCGCCGGGACGGTAGATGCCGCGCTCGGTGAACACCGCGCCCGCGGCCGGCGCCCGCCCCTCGCCCCACGCGGCGTACACGCCGAACTGCCACGGCGACAGGTCGGGATCGTACTCACTCACCCCCACCAGCGCGCGGTCGTCGGCCGCCTGGGCGGATACGTAGCCCTCGAACGACCCGTCGCACTCGTCCGTGCACGCCCGCCCGGCGCGCACCGTGGGACGGCGGAAGCCCGCCAGCGTCGCGATCCCTCGCGCGTCGGTTGCACCCGTGGCGCGCACGGCGCCCGCGGTGTCGTGGAGCATCACGCTCACGCCGGGGCGGGGCTTGCCGTCGCTCACCCCCGTCACCCAGACGACCGCCTGGTCTACGCCGACGCGGGCGTGCACGGCCAGGTCGGTGACCTGCACCAACGCCACGGGCGCGCCGATGGCATCCATGGTGTCCACGCCACGCCCGCGCACGCGCACGGCCAGCAGCGTCCCCCGGCGCGGCGTGCGCGCATCGGGCGCAGGCAACCGGACGCCGGTGATGGAGCTCACGTCGCGCGCGGCGCGGGTGGGCACGCTGCTGCGCGCGGCGGTGGGCGCCAGCCTGCTCCATGCCTCGGCCCAGCGGCCCCATCCCTGGCTCAGAAAGGCCTTCTCCATCGACCGTGGCACCTCGGCCACGGCCACGCGCAGCGTATCGACGTTCACGTGCTGCACCGCGAGCGTGCGGAAGCCCTCGCGCTCCACGATCATCTTGCCGTGCGGATAGACCACCGACGGCGGCACGCCCGGCGTGGCAAAGGTGCTCGTGCCCGCGCCGGGAAGGCGCTGGCCGAACTGATCCGTCAGCGCCGGATCGATCGTGATCGTGTAGCTCTGCCGCGGCACCAGGCGCCCCTCCAGCCGCCACTGGTCGGAATACTCCGCGGTGTCGCGGATGGCGAACGCGCGGTTCGCCCCCCCGCTCCGCGTTAGGCGCACGTGGCGCAGCACGTCGGCGCCCTTGACGGGGGTGGAGAAGATGACCGTCGCCGGTCCGTAGTGGCAGCTGCCCGTGAGCGGGCAGCCGGCGTGCACGATGCGGAACGGTCCGTACGTGGCAAAGGGCCAGCGCACGGGCGTTCCCCGCACGCTGTCCATGCTGGCGGGAATCACCAGCGCGGCGTCGCACCCGGCCGGCAGGGGGCGCACGGGCGCGAGCTCCACCACGCGGCGCAGATCGTGGGTGGTGTCGTTGCCCGTGGCGCCCATGTAGCGGAACCAGTCGGGATCGTCGCCGTTTCGCGGTCGCTGGGCGAGGAGCTTCAGCGGCACCGGCGGGGCGCGGCACCCGGCGGCGGGCTCCACGCGCGAGGCCGCGGCCAGCGCCTGCGCGTCCGTCTCGCTGCTCATCAGCACGCGGAAGAGGGGGACCGGCGGCAGGTATTGCGGGTTCTCGTCCGGCCCCACGGGGTCGCCCGCGAGCACCCGCGCGCGCTCCACGTGAAAGGTGAACTCGTACGGCTTCGGCAGCCGCGCGCCGTCCATGGCGGCGAAGTTGTCAGCGATCCGCACGCGGAAGTCGGCGCCGGGCGGCAGCGGCGCCGCGGGCGTGAAGCGCAGCGTGACGGGGTCTCGCCACTCCACCCGCCCCGCCACGGAGGGCTCGATGCTGAAGATGGCCTTGGGGTCCACCGTCTCGTCCAGCCCGCCCGCCACCGGCCGGTCGAATGTGACGGTGATGACGTCCATCGGCGCGGCGCCGCCTTCGGGCGAGGTGCGCAGCACCCCCAGCACGCGGCCGGGAAGCTGGCTGGCGCGCGAAGAGCCCAGCGCAAGGGTCCCGGAGAGGCCCAGGAACACGATCAGCAGGAGAGTAGACCGTCGCACGCGGGGAGGGTGTGGAATGGCGGGGAGGGAAGCTGCCTGCGTGCAAGATACGGATTTCCGGTGCGGAGAACAGGTTCATCGCGAGAGGAGAAGCCCACCCTCGCGCCGGAGCGCGCACGGCACCGGGCTGCCAACGAGCCGCGATGCGCTCGGCCCTGGTGGACGAACCGAAGGTGATCGGGTTAGGTGTTACCTCTCGCGCTGCAACGCGTCCGCTGTCCACAGGAGCCGCACGACTTCAAGATCCCGTAGTGAACTATCCAGCCGTTCCACCCATTCCGGCATCTCCGCCACCGGAACGGCCCACATCCCCTCCTCCTGATCGCGGGGGATTACGAGTCGTCCTACCTCCGCCAGCCTTACGACCGCTTCTTCAAGGTAAGGACGCGTCGCGAGTTCCTCGTCTCCAGGCCGATCTTCCAGCGCGACGACGAAGAGGTCGAGCACACGTTGGATTTCCGGGCTGAGTTGCTCCCCCTGGCGCTCGATGTACGCCCGAGCGAGCTCCTCGCCGGTGCCTGAGACGTTCTCCAGGAGACGGTCGAGATCGGCCACGTGCGCGGCGCGCACGGATGCAACCACGAGGGCTTCACGGAACTGCCGGATCGTTTCCGCGCGGGGATGGCGCAGGATGCCGATCCCGCTGGCCTCCTCGAACCCCTCCGGCAGCGGTACCGGAACGAAGTTCCACCAGCGGTCGGGAGTAATCTCGCCATCCTGAAAGAACTGATTCGTGTAGAACCTCCACATGAGACCCTCGAGATTTTGGCCCCCCACGACCGGCACGATCAACACACTCGGCCAGGCAAAATCCACGGCGAAGACCTCCAGAGTTCGGTATCGAACCCGCCTTAGCACCGCCTGTACCGCGTCAAAGACAAGCTGGAACCCCGAGTAGATCTCCAGCGGGTTGGATACTTCGAACTTCACCCACAGCGCTGGTCGTCCGTCGTATTCCAAGCTTTCAGACAGAATGGCGGCCTCGATCCCCTCCTCCAAAAGGGGGTTTAAGCGATCGACAATATCCCGCCGCAGGCCATCAAGAGCTTCGCGAACGGCACCGTCGGCATGGCGCTGCGGATCCCTCAGGCGCTGCTCGGGCGCATGCGCGAACTGGTACCAGAGCGTCCAGACCTGCGGGAGAATGTTTTGCTCGTCGGCTTCGATCCGGGCGATCTCTCGTGGGTCGACAAGGTGTCCCACGCGCTTCCGGAACTGGAGCTGGAAGGCTGCGAGATGCTTGAGAGCCTCACCGAGATTGTGCGTGGACAGAAATCCGAGGTCGGTCCTGACCCCAAGACGGGCAGCGGACTGACGCTGGCGCTCCGCCTGCTCGCGTGTCGCGGCACGACCCACGAGGCTATTCACCGTGAGCACGGAGGTAGCCTGGTCGAAGAAGTTATAGAGCCCCCAAGTGTACTCGCGCGACGCCTTGAGGTAGTCGGCGTAAACGTCACCCACCCGTGCCTGGCTCGCTCGCGCGGGATCGGATCGTTGCGAGGTCGTCCCCTCGTCTGAGCGCATGGCGCTCATTGATTCGTTGGAGAACCCCCATTCATCAACTGCCGACTGCGGCAGCGGAGGCAGGCGCTGGACCCGCGTTTTGGCGCGCTCCCAGACGTCGGGATCGATCTTCTTCCAGGGTTGTGTGGATCCCTGTCCACGCATATAGCCGAGCAGGAAAACGCGTAGCCCTTTCAAGCCTCCGATGACTGACTTGCGTAGGTCGATCAGGGTTTGGGCGTGGTCTCGCCATGTCGCTGGCCGACGAACCCAATCCGCCAGCAGGCGGAAAGTGGCGTTCGTCCGCGGCAGCCAGCGTGGCGGGAGGGACTGCACCTGAACTCCGGGCTGATTCGTCTCGTCGATGGGGAGTACCATCGCTCCCATCTGGTGCCCGTAGGCCTGCGAGCCGTACCGATTCCAGCCGGGGAAGAGACTACGCAGGAGTTCGATCCGGCGGATTGCGGCGGAGTGGAATGGATTCTTCTCCTGCTGACCGCCGGTGGTGGCGTCGGAGCCGTTCAGCAGCTCGAACGGAAAGATGAAGTGCGCGCGGAGAGTGTCTCCGCGATCCTCGATGAACAGCGTGTTGGTCTCGCGCTGGTACCGATCACGGATTTGGTCACGGTACGGCGCCACCTGAGCTTCAAAGGTGGCGGTAGGGCCGTACGAGAACGCGAGTACCACTTCCGCGAGCACGGCGAGCGGGATGTCCTCGACGGCGGGGGCAAGGTCCACGTCGTCTGCCCAAGCGCGCAGTGCGGAATCGACGTCGAGGTGCGCGGACCAGAAGTAGCTCTCCGCCAGCGCAGCCCAATCGGCCACTGATGCGGGCGCATCGGGTTGCGACTGTTCCAGGCCGCGCATCCACGCCTCCAGGCGCGCGAACGCCCGCGCGGTGTCCGTCTGCCGGGCCATGTACGCCCGTGAGGCTTCCACGGCGGTCGCATTGCCCAGAGACGCACCCATGTTCGCTAGCAGTGAGCCAGAGATGAGATCCACCCGCGCGATGTCGAAATTGAGCGCCCCCCACCAGCCATCTCCGGCCAGGTCCGCAATCTCACGGATAAGGGGGTCGTTCTCTTCAATGTACTCCCGCACGCTCAGCCAGAGGAGCGCCCGCGCGACTCCGCCCAGCCCGCTCCAAGTGGTGAAGGTAAGGGAGGAGACGCGCTGAACGAGGGCCTCCACGCCCTCGGGATGGCGGGAGAAGGCGTAGAGGAGGAACGGCTCCAGGTCTTCCTCCGGAACGTACGGCAGCACATGGACCGCAGTCGCAACCCACGGGTGAAACGCGGGGTCCGACAGCTCCTCCGCCAGCACCGCAGAGCGGATGGGGTGCAGCCCTTCCGCATGCCGCCCGTCGGCGGAGCGGCGGAGCAGGTACTCGCGCTCCAGCAGATCCAGAGTTGAGACGGGGTCAGCAAGCCGCAACTCGTGCGCGAGCCCGACGACATCCACGCGGGCCTCATACGCGTTGGCCACGCTCACATGGTGCAGGAACCGGAGATCCTCCGGTGCCATGTGTCGCGCGCGCACCTCGTCCTTCAGACGTCGCACTTGCGCCGCGAGCCGGTCCCGGAGCGACTCGCTCTGAGCCACGAGATGGACGAACTCCAGGAGAGGGCCTTCGCCCCCAAACCGCCGCCAGGCCTCGTCGAAGGTGAGAAAGCGCTCGTCGGGCTGGCGTGCCGCCAAACGAGTGTAGATCCCGCGGGCCTCGTCCTGATCAAGCAGCAGCGGGATGGTACGGGGGAAGCGGAGCTCGGCGTTGGCCATCCCGAGCCGCGCGAAGTCCTCCTCACGGATCGTCACCAGCACGCGCACGTTCTCGTGCTGGACGAGGGAGCGGACCAGCTCGGGCCAGTCGAGATCACGCGGAGTCACATCCACGTGCACGTACATCGGCGCGTCGATTGACCGCAGGTGACCCGAGAGGGCCGTGGCCACCTGGAGGGCGTGGGTTCGGCTCTCCACCGCGAGGACCGTGAAGCGCCACACCTCAGGCACAAAATTGTGGAGGTAGCGGTACGCCAGCGTCGATTTGCCCTGACCGGACGCGCCGTGCACGATAACCGCGCGCGCGCCGGACGAGAACGCGTCTTGGATTTCGGCGAGCTTCTCCGGGCGCTCTACGTCGTTCCCGGCCACGATGTCCAGGTACCGAGCGGAGATCCCGCGGTAGAACTCCTCCTCCAAGATCGCGCGGTCGACGCCGTCCGGAAGCTCGTCCAGAAGGGGGTGAATGGTGGTGAACCACTCCTGGTGGTGCGCGGCCCGCTCGGCAAGGTAGCGGCCGATGGCGTTGATCTTCTCGATCAGCACGCCGTACGTAATACGCTGCTGGGTCTCCGCGGCCACGTAGAGCCAGGACACCAGGAGGTCGAAAGCGCTGACTGGCTCTCCACCGGCGGCGCTGTCGCGGAGGAAGTCGAAGACTTCCCGCCTCAGCTCCTCCTCACTTACTTCCTCCCACTCCACACGATCATATAGCCGCGCCGGTGCGTCCGAGTGCAGACCGGCCTCACGGAGCTTGCGCGTGATCTCGTTCCGGGGCTGTCCGACGCCCGCCCAGGCGCCTCGCAGCTCCGGACCGACGGGACCGAAGCTGGCTACGCGAACCGCGACCCCCGGCCTGCTGGCTAGGTCCGCAGCGCGCCGGAAGAACGAGCCCTCCTTGCGCGGCCCAAAGTCGGAGAGGGCCAGCGGCTCGGCGTACGATTTGACCTGCACGGCTTCCAGCAGTGATCCGTCGGCCCCATAGACGGCTAGATCCTCGTTTCCCTCCGGATGAAAAACGAGGTCGGGCCCTCCCCGAAGGACACGGGCTAGGGTGTACAGTGCCTGCCGGCGATAACCCTGCAGAGCAGCCTTTGCTCCTGAATTCGACATTGAACACCGACGTAGGGATGGACTCAGTTTAAGGTCGGCGAAGCACGCTCAAAGCCATGCCTTTTGCTCGTGACTTAGCTAATACCTTCCGCACCGCTCCGTGAGGCTTGCGTGGTGCCGAGCATGCTCGGCTCCTATCGATGAGGAGAGTCGCGCTACTGCGCTCTCCCCGGGCCAGACGCCGGACCCGCGGAGCGGATGTTCGGCGGATATTGACTTCCGCTCCGCGGTGGCATATGCTTTGGCATATGTCAACCCGGAGGTGACTCGTGAGCGCACAGCGTCGCGTCAAGTTGTTTAGGAACGGGCGGAACCAGGCGATACGAATTCCTCGCGAGTTCGAGTTGGCTGGCGAGGATGCCATCCTGCGGAAGGAGGGCGAGCGGCTGATCATCGAACCCGCGCCGCCGCAGTCGTTGCTTGCGCTGTTAGCATCATTGGAACCGCTCGACGAGGACTTCCCGCCCATCCCGGAGCTGCCGATGGACTCGGTGGATCTCTGATGCGCTACCTGCTGGACACCAACATCGTCTCGGATCTCGTGCGCCGGCCACAGGGGCCCGTTACGAAGCGCATTCGCCAGGTCGGTGAGGCGGGGGTCTGCACGAGCATCGTCGTGGCGGCTGAGCTCCGGTTCGGCGCCGAGAAGAAAGGTTCGGCACGCCTAACTGAACAGGTAGAAGCGGTGCTCGGAGTTCTCGACGTCCTGCCCCTGGAGCCCCCTGCGGACGCGGTGTACGGGGTCCTCCGCACGCGCCTTGAAAGGATGGGTCAGCCAATCGGCGGCAATGACTTGCTCATCGCAGCGCAGACCGTGGCGCTCGGCTATACCCTCGTTACCGACAACGAGCGGGAGTTCGCCCGGATCGCGGAGCTGTATGTGGAGAACTGGCTGAGATAAACGCAGCTGCCAACTGCGGGAGCGCGCTCAGCCAGCGCGATGTGATCGCCCGTTCAGCGCGTTCCCCACCCGCTCCAGCCCCTCGCGGAACGTCGCCGGTTCCACGCCAAGGCCGATGCGCAGGTGGTCCGACACTCCAAAGAAGCGCCCGGGCACCACGGCCGTATCGTACCGCGCCGCGAGCAAATCGCAGAGCGCGTCCGCGTCGCCGGTGCGGAGGCGGGGGAAGGAGACGGTGCCGTGCGCGTGGGGCGAGACGACCAGGTGGCCGGCGTGCGCGGCGTAGAACTCGTTGAGGACGGCGGCGTTGGCGTCCAGCAGCGCGCGCGAGCGGAGGGCGATGGCGTCCAGCTTCTGGAAGGCGGCCAGGCTCAGCCGCTCCGCCGCGTGGACGCCGATGTTGTTGAACAGCTCCGTCTGACGCCAGGCGCGCTCCACGATCTCCGGCGCGGCGAGGATCCAGCCGCAGCGCAGGCCGTTGAGGCCGTAGACCTTGGTGAGGCTGTTCGTGGCGATGAACGTCTCGCCCAGATGAAAGGACGTACGCGGCGCGGGCTCCCAGAGCGCGTCGAGGTAGACCTCGTCCATGATGACGCGCGCGCCGGTCCGCGCCGCGATCTCGCCGATCTGGCGCAGCGTGTCGTCTTCCGCGAGTGCGCTGCTGGGGTTGTGGAGGTTGGTGACGACGACGGCGCGCGTGCGGTCCGTCATCCGCCGCTCCACCTCCGCCGGGTCTAGGCGGAAGCCGTCATCGGCACGACGCGCGAAGGAGCGCACCTCCGCGCCCAGCCAGCGCGCCGCGGCGATCAGCGGCTCGTACGTCGGATGTTCGATGAGCACCTCATCTCCCGGCCGGACGACAGCCGCGAGCGCGAGGAGGTTGGCCATCGACGCGCCCATCGCCGATGCGACGCACGACACGTCCACCCGGTAGCGCGCCGCGATGGCCTGCTGGAGCGGCGCGTAGCCGTACGCGCCCGTGCCGCTGATCTCCAGGTCGTCGATGGAGACGGCGAGCTCGTGGAGCGGGAGGTACGGCACGCCGCTGGAGGTGAGGTCGAATCGGGCCGGCGGGCGCGTCTTGGCCCAGCGGAGGTACTCGGAGCCCGTCATCCCGCGCGCCGGCGCCAGAGCGCGTACACGGGGAGGCCGGCGAGCATGATCCCGAGCCCGACCGCGCTGTTCACCGGCGCGTCCAGCACGGTGCTGACCACGATGAGCGCCGCCGCGGCCACGAAGAGCGCCGTCGTCACCGGGTGTCCGGGCACGCGCGCGCCGCCGTCCGCCTCACCCTCGCGGCGGCGGAAGACGAAGAGCGCGGCGCCCGTGAGCGCAAAGAAGACCCAGTCCACCGCCACCACGTAGCCCAGGATCTGCTCGAACGTCCCGGTGAGGGCGATGAGCAGCGAGAGCACGCCCTGCAGCGCCACGGCCACCACCGGTGCCCGCGTGCGCTGCGACACCCGCGCCACGGAACGGAAGAAAACCCCGTCCGCCGCCATGGCGAAGTACACGCGCGGGGCCGTGAGCATCCCCTGGCTCAGGAACCCGAGCGTGCTGATGGCGATGCCCGCCGCGATCAGCGCCGCGCCGCGCTCGCCGAACGCCAGCCGCATCACGCTGGAAGCCGGCGTGGTGGTCGCCGCCAGACCGCTCGCGCCGAGCGCATGGACACACGCCAGCGTAACCCCCACGTACAGCGCGATCACCCCCGCAACGCCGATCAGCAGCCCGCGCGCGAGGTCCCGCCGCGGGTCGCGCATCTCGCCGGCCACGAAGCTCGCCGTCTGCCACCCGCCGTACGAGAACATCACGGGCGTCATCGCCGCGCCGAAGGCCAGCAACAGGCTCCCCGAAGGCGCGGGCGCCGGGGCCGGTGCGGCGCCCGCGTCCGGCGCCACGAAGACCAAGCCGGCCGCGATCAGCCCCACGATCGCCACGATCTTGAGGATCATCAGCCCGTTCTGTACGGTGCTGCCGGAGCGCACGCCCATGCAGTTGACGGCCACCAGCAGCGCGATCCCCAGCGCCGCCACGACGGGCTCCGCCAGCGGCAGGTGCGTGACCTCGCGGAAGTAGCGCGCAAAGGTCACGGCGACGGCCGCCATCCCGCCCGTCTGGATCACCAGCAGCAGCGCCCACCCGTAGACGAAGGCCACGGCGGGATGAAAGGCATCGCGCAGATACGCGTACTGCCCGCCCACGTGCGGCCGCCGCGCCGCGAGCTCCGCGTAGACGAAGGCGCCCGCCAGCGCGACCAGCCCGCCCGCCAGCCACGCGCCCACGATGAGCGCGGGCGTGTGCACCTGCCGCGCGACCACGTACGGCGTCACGAAGATGCCGCTTCCCACGATGCCGCCCATCACGATCATCGTGGCGTCGAACAGCCCCAGCCTGCGCGCCAGCGCGGGCTGCGCGGTACCTGCGTGAGGTGTGGAATCCACGGGGCGCGGAATGGCGGAGGGGGAGAGGAGCAGCGGGACGCGCACAAGGTCGATGGGATCGGCGTGCGCGGCAAGGGCCGTATCCGGCCGCGGAAAGAACTTGCTCGACATTCGCGCCGGCCACGTGTAATCTGCGCTTGGTCAATCTCCTTCGGTCATTCCTTGCCGGTGCGCACGGTCCATCACGCCTCATGAAAATCCTTCACGTCATCCACGGCTATCCCCCTCGCTACAACGCTGGCTCCGAGGTCTACACTCAGACGCTCTGCCACGCGCTAGCCGACCGGCACGAGGTGCACGTCTTTACACGCGAGGAGGATCCGTTCGCACCGGAGTGCGCGCTTCGCCGGGAAGCCGACCGGGATGATCCCCGCGTCATGCTGCACGTCGTGAACGTGCCGCACGGCCGCGACCGCTACCGGCATACGGGCGTGGACCGGTGCTTCGCGGAAGTCCTGGACCAGGTGCAGCCGCAGGTGGTGCACGTGGGGCACCTGAGCCACCTCTCCACCTCGCTGGTGAGTGTGGCGGCCGCGCGCGAGATCCCGGTGGTCTTCACGCTCCACGACTTCTGGCTGATGTGTCCCCGCGGGCAGTTCATCCAGACGCACCCGGACGACCCCGCCGACCTATGGGCCGTTTGCGACGGGCAGGAGGATCGCAGATGCGCGGAGCGCTGCTATACGCGCTCCTTCTCCGGCGCGCCAGAGGAGCGGGAGGAGGATGCCGCGTACTGGACCGGGTGGGTGCGGCGGCGGATGCAGCACGTGCGCGAGATGATGGAGCACGTGGACCTCTTCATCGCTCCTTCGCACTCCCTCCTCCAGCGCTTTCGTGACGAGGCGGGCATGGACGAGGGGAAGCTGGTGCACCTGGACTACGGCTTCGACCTTTCCCGGCTGCGAGGGCGGCGGCGCGCGCCGGGCGAGCCGTTCACCTTTGGGTACATCGGCACGCACATCCCCGCCAAGGGCGTCCACCACCTGATCGAGGCTTTCGGCCAGGTGCGGGGAGACGCCTTCCTGCGCATCTGGGGGCGCCCCCGGGGGCAGGAGACGGAGTCGCTCAGGAAGCTGGCGCGGCGGCTTCCGGCGGGCGCCGCTCAGCGGGTGCAGTGGATGGGGGAATACCGGAACCAGGCCATCGTACCGGACGTGTTCGACCGGGTGGACGCCATCGTCGTTCCATCGATCTGGGCGGAAAACTCGCCGCTCGTGATCCACGAGGCGCAGCAGGCGCGGGTGCCGGTGATCACCGCCGCCGCGGGCGGCATGGCCGAGCTGGTCCACGACGGGGTAAACGGGCTGGTGTTTCCGCATCGAGACGTAGCGGCGCTCGCCGACGCCATGCAGCGCTTCGCGGACGATCCCGCCCTGGCCGCTCGCCTCGGCGCGCGCGGCCACCTGAGATCGTCAGCGGGAGACGTGGTCAGCGTGCGCGAACACGCGGAGCGGATCGAGGGGCTGTATGCGCGGGCGATCGAGCGGCGCGACGCCGCGCGGGTGACCCCGCTGCCGGGGCCGTGGCGCATCACGCTGGATACCAACCCGGATACCTGCAACCTGCGCTGCATAATGTGCGAGGAGCACTCGCCGCACAGCACGCTCCAGCGGGAGCGGCGTGCGGCCGGGCGTCCCCGCCGTGTGATGCCGCTCGAAACGGTGCGCCGCGTCATCTCCGAGGCCGCTGGGCAGGGCCTGCGGGAGGTGATCCCGTCCACCATGGGCGAGCCGCTCCTGTACGAGCACTTCGACGAGATCGTGGAGCTCTGCCGCGAGTACGGGGTCAGCCTGAACCTGACCACCAACGGCACCTTCCCAGGGCGTGGGGCGCGTGCGTGGGCGGAGTGCATCGTCCCCGTCACCTCCGACGTCAAGGTCTCGTGGAACGGCGCCACCCGCGAGACGCACGAGTTGGTGATGCTGGGAACGCGGTGGGAGCGCGTACTGGAGAACGTCCGCACGCTCGTGGAGGTGCGTGACGCGCACGCGGCGGCCGGTGGAAACCGCTGCCGCGTCACGTTTCAGCTCACCTTTCTGGAGAGCAACGTGCGCGAGCTGGCCGGCATCGTCCGCCTGGCCGCGGAGCTGGGCGTGGACCGCGTGAAGGGACACCACCTGTGGGCTCACTTCCGCGAGATCGAGCCGCTTTCCATGCGCCGCGACTCGGGCGCGCGAAGCCGGTGGAACCAGGCCGTCGCGGAGGCACGGGCGGCCGCCGCGGAGGCCCGGCTTCCGAACGGCGAGCGCGTGCTGCTCGAGAACTTCTTCACGCTCGATGAGTCCGGCGCCCCTGCGTCGGCCGCGGACGGGGCGTGCCCGTTCCTTGGCCGTGAGGCGTGGGTCAGCGCGGAGGGGCGCTTCAACCCGTGCTGCGCACCCGACGCGCAACGCCGCACGCTCGGCGAGTTCGGTGACCTGAACAGCCAATCGCTGGGCGACATATGGAGCGCCGAGGCGTACCAGGGATTGGTCCGCGGCTACCGCAACCGGAGCCTCTGCCGCGGGTGCACCATGCGCCGGCCCGCTGGCGCGGAGGCGTGACGCCGGTGCGGCGCTTCGGCAAGCTGCTGGTGCTGGGAAACATCGCCAGCGGAAAATCGGGTCTGGTGCGGGCCGTGGCCGGTAAGACGGGGTGGCCCGCGGCCGGCATCGACGACGCGCGCCGACAGTTCGGTGACGGAAGCGCGGCGGGCGAGGCTCGGGCCTGGGCACATTTCCTGGCACGGGCGGAGGAGCGCCGTCCAGCCGTCCTGGAGTGCACGGGCGGCGGGCCGTTCACCCATCTCCTTCGCCACTCCCTGCGTCGTTCCGGGGTGCCGTGGGCTGTTCTACTCGTTCAAACGCCCGCCCGGGAGTGCCTTCGCCGCGCCCTGGTTCGTGGGCTGGACGTCCCGTACCCGGACTTCGGCGTCCCCCTCGAGGAGGTCGTCATGCATGTGGAGCGGGAGCTGAACCGGACGGTGGGGACCGCCTGGCCGGCTCCGCTGTGCGTGGTGGACGGGCAGAGTGACCCGGCTCTCTCCACGGCCCGGGCCGTGGCGGAGTTACACAATTGGCTTGCGCGCGAAACGATTCCATGACGGCCACACACCTGCATTCCGTCGCCCGCACCATCGTGGAGTGGGCGTCCGCGCATTCGGGCATCCAAGCGGGATTCTGGTACGGCGGGTTCGGAAATGGCCAGGTGTGGCCGGAAAGCGACCTCGACCTGGCGCTGCTCCTGGAACCCGACTGCGATCCGGCGGCTCTCGCGGAAGCGCTGACGGGGGCGCTGGAGGCGGCTGGACACGCGCCGCGGCACGGCTGCCTTCTCCCCGACGAACGCCGGATCGCGGTCTGGACCGGCGCGGCTCCCACGCGCATCGACGTCGTGTTCGGCCACCAGCCGGCGGAGCTGGCGTGGCTGGCGGACGCGGTGGACGTCCCCGCGCCACGGCTCACCGCCGCCTGGCCGCTTAACGAGGACGACGAGGAGGTGCGGTCGCTGCTCCTGCGGGCGGCCGCCGAGCACGACCCGCTGGATGCCGCTGCCCGGCGAGCACGCGCCGAACGTGAAATCGACAAGTTCGTGGTGGCGTTCGACCAGTGCTCGTCCGCGCACGCCCGCAGCGATGCGTATGCCTTCTACTTCCACTACAACCTCGCCCTGGGCCGGCTGATGCGCGTGGTGCAGCTGACACGTGGCGGAGTCCGGCACCTCTACCTCCCCCGCAACCTGATGGCCGGGCTCATGCCGGTGGCCGAGCAGCTGGAGTACCGCGCCCTGGCGGGCACGCTCTATCTGCCCGAGGCGCTGAACCGGAAAACGGCGCTGGCGGATCGCTTTCTGGCCGCGGTGAAGGAGGCTCGCGAGACGCTGGACGTACACCGCGACGCCGCGACCCTGCGGGAGCTCCTGGAGAGCGTGCAGCGGCGCGACCTGTTCTTCAACGTCCGTGACGTCGCGCTCTCATTTCCCGGGCGCGTGGTTCCGGGACGCCTGATCCGTGCGTCCGCGCTGGCCCGGTGGAGCGGCCGCGACGAGCTGGGCCGCTGGTTTGGCGACGGGGGCGTGACTGACGTGATCGATCTGCGCAACGCGGACGAATGCGAGCGGATGCCGTACACTGACGGCGATCGCGGCCGGGTGCAGGTGCATCACGCCCCTGTTCCCGCTCCTTCCGCGGACGAGCTGCCGAACGCCGCGTTCGTGGAGCGCATTCGTGAATCCGCGGCGGAGGTGCGGCGGATCGTGGAAATCGTGGGTTCGGCGCACGGTGCCGTCGTGGTCCATTGCCACGTGGGTAGGGATCGGACCGGCTGGGTTTGCGCCCTTCTGCAGGCGGCGCTGGATCTCCCTCGCGAAGCGATCGTCCGCGACTATCTCGCCTCGCGAATGGGAACTCGCGCGGTGGTGATGGAAGCGCTGCTATCCGAGCTGGACAGGGCAGGCGGCGCAGGCGCGCTGCTGCGGGAGATGGGCGTGACCGCGCCGGAGATGCAGTCGCTGCGCGCCCGGCTCATCCCGTCCACATCCCCTGCCGAACAGTGAGGGCTGCCTCGGGAGTGCGGAACGTTTCCAGGTTGGAGATAAGATGAGAAACGCCTCGCATACCCGGTCCGCCGTCGTGGACTGGCGTGCCACGCGCGTGGCGGTGGAAGGCACCCACCACCTGTGTGGCGGTGCCCCGTGCTACGCGGACCGCTTTGACGAGGTGCTGCCGTTCCACGACCCTGGACTCGCCCCGGTGCGGCGCCAGGGGGTGGCGTGGCACATCACGCCCGGCGGAGCGCCGGCGTACGCGCCCCGCTTTCTGCGCACCTTCGGGTTCTACGAAGCGCGGGCGGCTGTCGTCGCGGCCGGTGGCTGGCACCACGTGCGCGTGGATGGCACGCCGCTCTATCCCGAGCGATACGCCTGGTGCGGCAACTTCCAGGGAGAGCGCTGCACCGTGCGCGAGGTGGGCGGGCGATATTTCCACCTGGACCCGGCTGGACGGCCGGCATACGCGCGGCGCTGGCGGTACGCGGGCGACTTCCGCGAGAGCGCCGCCGTGGTGCAGGGGGATGACGGCCGCTCCACGCACGTGGACCGCGACGGCAACCCGCTTCACGACGTGTGGTTCCTGGATCTCGGCGTCTTCCACAAGGGCGTCGCCCCCGCGCGCGATCGGGCGGGTTGGACCCACGTGGACCGGTGCGGCGTTCCCTTGTACGAGCGCCGGTTCGCGGCGGCGGAGCCGTTCTACAACGGGCAGGCGCGGGTGGAGCGGCGCGACGGGGCGCTGGAGGTGATCGACGAGGCAGGACGGACGGCCATGGAGCTGCGCGCGCCTTTTCGCAGCGAGTTCCAGGCGCTCTCCTCCGACCTGGTCGGGTTCTGGCGGACGGAGACGCTTGCGGCGGCGGTGCAGCTTCAGGTTCCCGACAGCCTTCCCGCCACGGCCGAGGAGCTCGGCGCCGCGCGAGGCCTTTCCGTCGAGGGCGCGCGGCGGCTGCTGCATGCGCTGGGTGAGATGGGCGTAGTGCGCCTTGCGGACAACGGGCGGTGGGAAGCGACCGCGCGCGGGGAGCTACTGCGCACGGACCATCCCCTCTCGCTGGCATGCGCCGCGTTGGAGTACGCCGGACCGCTGCGGGAGCGGTGGAGCGCGCTGCCGGTTGCACTGCGGGAAGAGCGGTGGCGCCCGCCAGACGTGTTTCGTGAGGTAGCCGCGGATGCGGAGCGGCGCGTGTCGCACCACCGGATGCTGCGGAGCTACGCTCTGCACGACTACGCGCCGCTCGTGGGACGGCTGCCGATCCGCCCCGGTGAGGTCGTGCTCGACGCGGGGGGCGGCTCGGGCGCGCTGGCGGAGCTGATCGCCGCCCACTGGCCCGATGCACGCGTGGTGGCCCTCGACCTGCCCCTGGTGGTCCGGCAGGTGCCGCGAGGCTCTCGCATGGCCGCGGTCGGCGCGGACCTGTGGGAACCCTGGCCGGTGCGGGCCGACGTGGTGGTGCTCGCGCGGGTGCTTCACGACTGGGACGACGGGGCGGCGGCGAAGATCCTGGAGCGGGGCCGGGCGGCGCTGCGTCCCGGCGGCCGGATCGTCGTGGTCGAGATGCTGCGCGACAATGACACGCACTACGGCGGGCTGTGCGGGCTCCACCTCCTGGCGGTCACCGGGGGGAGGGAACGGACCTTCGCGGAGTTCACCGCACTCTTTGCGAGCGCCGGGCTGCGGGCCGATGTCCCGGGGGACGCGCCGGGGCTCTGCCAGCTCCTCGTCTGCCACCCGGCAGGGGACGTGGCTGGCTGACCCGCGCGGAAGCACGCATCCAGGGGACCGAGCCCCCTGATGCGCATCCGAGGTGACACGCCGCCGCCGTTCGCCTCATCCGGCAGCACGGTGGCTGTGCTACGCGCAGGAAGGCCTGCTTCGCAGCGCCCGGCACAGGATGGCGCGCAGCCTGGCCTGGAGCGCCGCGTCGCCACCGGGGACGGCGGAGATCGCCTCGATCCCGCCGGCGTAGCGCACGGCCGGGCCGGGGGTAGAGGATCGCCACGCGGCGCACGACGCGATGGCCGCCAGGTTCTTGCGAATCATCATTAAGCGCCAAGCTCCTCCTGACCTACCCGGGTTCGGCCTGAACTGCACTCTCCTCGGCCAGCGCCCCGACCCGCAACACCAGGTTGTCCGCCGATCCCTCGGCGAGTCCCTGGACGAGTCCGGCTGCTATCTCCGGCTCCCGAAAGTTCCGCTGCGGGGCCGCGAGCCAGGCGACGAAGTCGTCCCACTCCTGCGGCGCGCCTTGCATCGGCCCCTCGGCGAGCAGGTCCAGGGCGTACACCGCGAACAGTGCCGCCTCGGTTTCGCGGTAGGCGGGCGTTTCAGAGGTGTGGGACGGATGCGGCGGGACGCGGCCCAGGCGGTCCAGAGGGAGGATGTTGGGCGGCGCGACGCGGTACGGCCTTCCGAGCAGCGTGCCCAGGGGGGCGGCCAGCGCGACCGCGTGCAGCGCGCCGGGTTCGGCCACGCGATAGCCGATGGTGGCGGGGTGGTACAGACCCAGGCCGAGATCGAACGCCGAGAGATCGCGCCAGAGCCGCGCGGCTGCGGCCACCAGCGCGCGGGGATGCTGGTCGCGCCAGGCCCGAAGCGGGGCGGAGGACGCGAGGGGGAGGGCTGTCGGCGGCGCGTAGAGATAGCCCGAGCCTTTCGCGGGGCGACCGAGGCAGCGCGGCGAACGGCCCGTGGTGCGGGTTTCCAGCGCGCGGAAGAAGGCGTGCTCGTGCCGCACGGCGCTCTCTCCGGCTTCGGTGGAGGCGGTGCGCAGCCAGCCGTGCGTCAGGTCGCTCAGGGGGAGCGGAACGACCCGCGTCTCCCAGCCGAAGGCCTTGTCGGTGCGGACCGGCTTTCCGGCCGCGAGCACCGCGTCGGATGCGGCGGTGGCGGCGGGGGCGAGGATGCGGAGCGAGGCCCGCTTGTGGCGCGGCAGGCGTTCCCAGGCGGGAGAGGTTCCCACACGCAGGGCGCCGCGTAACACCACTTCGGCCACCCAGCGGTCGGCGGCGATGCGGGCGAAGGGGACGACGACGGCCGGGGTGGTGGTTTCCAGCCAGTGACCCCCCGCGCCGGCGGGCAGGTCGAAGAGAGGGCCCGCCCAGGCATCGGGGTGCAGGGTCACCGCATCGGCGCCGGGAGGGATGGCGGCCACGCATTCGGCCCGCCCGCCGCAGCGCACGCCGCGCCCCCGCACCTGCACGGGCCACCCGTCGCCCATGCGGATGAGGACGTAGGGGCCGAAGAGCGGCACGACGTACAGGGTGGATGCGGGCGCCGCGTTGCGAGTCTCCGTCGGCGGCGGCGGGGCGGGGGAGGGAGCCCGGTTGCGCGATGCGTGGCGGAGCAGGACGCCCCACGCGTCGAGGTCGGCGGCGTCCGGCGCGAGGCCCGCGTCCACCAGGGCCACCGACTCGCGCGCGGCCATCTCGTCGAGCGCGGGGGCCGGGCGTCCCGCTCCCGAGTGGCCGCGCAGGCGCTCCAGGTGCCGCGCGGAAAGGGTGCGCAGCGTCTCGGGCCAACCCTGTGATGCCGCACGGCCGGCCTCCTCCACCGCGGCAGCGAGCTCCGCGCGCGACACGGCTTCGGGCCAGCGCTTCACCTCCAGCGGCTCGTTCACGTGCGTGGGAAGCCGGCGCTCGGCCGCGGCGAGGTCCTGTTCCACCCGCTCCAGCCGCGCCTGGCGAGCCCGCAGCCACGCGGTTTCGCGGTTGCGGAGTCCGCCCTGATCCACGCCGGCCGCTTCCAGCGCGCGCGCCAGGTGCCATGGAAGGCGCTCGGCGAACCGCTCGCGCAGGCGGCGCAGCACGCGGTCGAGCTCCGCCGCCGAGTCGTGGCGCTCGATGGCGCGGGCGGCGCGGCCACGGACCGCGTTCCAGGTGTGGTCGAGCGACCTGCGCGCCAGCCCGCCCGCGGCGAGCTCGGTGCCCCGCCGCGTGAGGGCGCGCCGCAGGGGGCTCCTGGCGCCGTCGAGGAAGTCCGTGAGGCCAGCGGCGGATGCGGCGAGGGCAGGGTCCTCGCCGCTGCGCGCGCCGAGCACGGCCAGGAGCTCGCGGGCCTCGGTCTCCACGCGGACCAGGTGCCGGCGTGCCTCGTCGGACACGTCGAGGCGGCCGCGCAGGGCAGCGGCGGTGGTCACCGGCGGATCTCCACACAGGCGTCGCGACGGCGGCGCTGCACGCTGTCGCCGGGAAGCTGCGGGCGGATCTCCAGCTCGATTCGGCGGTCCGCGGGGTCTGCGTCGGCGCCGGCGCGGGCGCGGTCGGGGCGCACCGGGTAGTAGTGGCTGCGCCCCAGCGCCGACACGCGGCAGGCGGGGACGCCGGCGCTGTCGATCAGAAAGAGCGCCACGGTCGCCGCGCGCGCCGCGCTCAGCTCCCAGTTCCGCTCGTCGCTCCCCTCGCTGCTGGTGTGGCCGACCACCTGCACCTGGTCGATCTCGTTCACCAGCCCGCCGTGCAGGAAGCGCCCGAAGTCGTGCAGGATCGCCCGTCCCTCGGGCTTGAGGCGGGCGAGCGCGTACTCATTGCGGGGGAAGGTGGCCTCCTCGGCGATGCGCACCAGCACGTAGTCTCCCACGCGCTGCACGGCAACGCGCCGGTCCGCGGCCCCGGCGAGCGCCGCTTCGATGCGCGCCAGGTTCGACGCCTGTGCATCGGCCTGGCCCGCGCGCTGGATGGCCGGCACCGCGAGCGCGGCAAAGAGGATCAGGAAGAGGAGGGTGGTGGCGGCCAGCAGGTCCGCGAACGCCGGCCAAGGGCCGCCGTCGCCCTCCTCGTCTCCCATGCCGTAGCGCATCGTCCACTACCTCCAGAAGATGAGGAGCGGGAGCAGGGCCGGGACGCCCACGTACAGCCCATATCCCAGCGCCAGCGCGGCAAGGGTGCCGGCGGCCTGCGCGGCCACGAGGTGTTGCCGCGAGGGCCCCCGCTCCGCCTCCATGGCCGCGGCGATGCGGCGCAGCAGGGCGCTCACCTCGGGGTCGCGCTGGCCGCCCTGGTACGCCGCGACCGGGGCGGGCTCCGCGGCGCGGGCGGCGGCCTCCCGCAGCGCTTCGGCGGCCGCGGAGAGGCGGCCGTTGACGCTCTCCGCCGCCTGGGCCCACGAGGCGGCGGCGCGCTCGTCCACGCCGGTGACGCGTTCGGCCACCTGCTGCAGCACCTGCTCGACAGTGTCGATGGCGGGCTGCGCGCGGCCCACCGCTTCGGCGACGGCCTCCATGCGCGCGACCACGGCTTCGCTGCCGTCCCGCAGCGCCGCGATCGTCTGCTGGACCCCGGCGGCCGTGCGCTCGGCGCCGGCCTGGTACCCGCCCAGCGAGCCGAGCGCCTCGTGCAGCGTGACGGCGCTCTGCCGCATCAACTCGATGCCGTGCTCCGAGGCGCGCGAGCGCTCCTCCACCGTGTCCACGATCCCGTGGTAGGCCCGGGCGACACCTTCCACCGTCCCGGCGAGGTCGCCTACGCGGCGCTGCAGCTCGCGCAGCTCGCTCCCGGTCTTCTCGTGCAGCGCCTCGTCCTGCTGCGCGGTCAGCTCCACCAGCCGCTCGTTCAGCCGCTCGAACGCTTCGTAGAAGCTCTCCGACAGCCCGTTCATCCCCGATTCGAGCCCCTCTATGGCGCGCCCCGTATCGCGGACGGATGACGCGGTCTCGCGCAGCTCGCGCACGGCTTCGGTGAGCGGATCGACCGACCCGCCGCCGTGCAGGCCACCGTACAGGAACTCGGTGGACACCAGCTCAAGCCGCTCCAGCAGGTTCCGCCGCCCGGTGGCCAGCCCCTGCGCCATCAGCCCCACCGCGATGGCGCCCACCAGCGCCAGGGCGTTGCCGCCGAAGGCGTCGGCCACCGCGCGCAGCGGCGCGGCGATGTCGGCGCCGCCCGGCTGCGCCCCGCCCGTCTGCGACACCGCGTCGATCAGCCCGGGGAGCGCCGTCTTGACGCCGGCGAATGTGCCCAGCACGGCCAGGAGGAGGAGGAGCGACGAGGCATAGCGGGCGAACACGCCATACCGTGCCGTGCGCGTCTCCGCGATCCCGCGCAGCTCGTCGGGCGAGACGCGGAGGTACGGGTCGCGGGCCTTTTCCAGGATGCGCCGCACGCGGTCGTCGATCAGCGTCTCCACCTGTCCGCCCGCCTCGGCGGTGTACTCGCGCTCGCCGCCGCGGAAGAGCGATTCGCGCCGCGCCGCGGGGGCGAACACCAGCCCAAGCCCCTCGCGCCCGTGCAGGTTGACCCACTCCACGTCCTCTTCCTCGTGGGCCATCTCGGCCCGGTCCTGGCGCACGCTCCGCCAGGCGGCCAGCACCAGCAGGAAGCTCAGGAGGATCATGCCGGTGAGGGCGTAGTTGGGCTCCTTGCCGAGACCCAGCAGCTCGAGCACCGCCGCCATCCTGGACCCCTCGTCGCTCGCGAGCAGCGCGCGAAAGAGGGTCGCGCTGGCGACGACGTAGAAGATGGCGCCGAGCCGCGCGTACACCGCGGCCGACTGGTTCCCGCGCGGTGGCAGGGCCAGCCGCCCGAGCGTCTTGGGCGCGGCGGGGAGCGGTGGCGCGGCGGTGGTGTCGGGAGGCGGGGCGGAGATCGTCTCGGTCATAGCGGCCTCGCGGCGCCCTTGCTCACCAGGCTGCCGGACGACGTCACCGTCGCCGGGCGCGTGGCCTGGTACCTGGCAGCCGGATCACGGCGCTCCCAGTCGAAAAAGGTGCTCCAGCGCTGCAGCGCGGCGTCGCTGAGCGGCACCCGTGGGTTCAACCACACTTCGACCACTCCGGCCCTGCGCTCCAGCCACGCTTCGGGCGGGTAGCGTTCGCTGGAAGTTACCGCGTCGTTCTTGGCCTCCACAGGCACCGCCGCGGACGAGGGCTCATAGGGGGGCGCGGCGGCCGGCGCGGTCACGCCGGAATCGAAGGAAGTGGGGGCGGGATCGTTCCCCCAGGTGAGCTCATCGCGCCCGGCGCGCAGACCCAGGTGGCGCGCATCATCCTGCCATTCGGCGCCGTAGACGGGCGACGGGTCCCGCCCGGCGTCCCGGACCGGGTTACGGTATGCGTCGCGCGCCGGTCCGCCCGTCGCCTCCGGGCGTGGCGGGCTCACGCGCGGCTGCTCGGCCGCGAGCGCTCCGGAAAGGCCCTGCTGGAGCAGGTCCGCGACTCGCTGAATGTCGTCGCGGATCACGTGCAGCTCGCGGATTTCTTCGCGGATCGACCTGAGGTCGTCGCGGTCCAAGCGCACGGTGACCGCGTCCGTCGCACCCGCGCGGTTCACCATCCGCATTGCGGGGCTCGGCGGCGGCACGTGCTCGACGGCGCGCGAACCGCCCCGCATGACCCACGCACGAGCCAGCAGCAGCGCCCCCGCGAGGACGGCCACGCCCGCCACGATCCAGAGGAGAGTGCTCATCCCTCACCTCGCGCGTAGGCGGCGACGAACGCGTCCATCAGATGCTCCAGCACCGCCCCGGCCTCCACCATGAACAGCGAGCCGGGAAGGCCGTGCGTCTCTCGCAGCAGCTTATCCAGCCGCGCCCGCGCGGCCTGCTGAATCCCCTCGGCACCCATCCCCAGCAGCGCCTCCTCCAGGTGATCGGGGAAGGCGGCCCAGGGTCCGCCCACCCCCACCAGCCGCTCCCGCGCGGCCGCCGCGAGCGTGGCGTGAAAGCGGTCGATCTCCATGGGGCCGCTCTCCCAACGTATGCCGCTGATGGTGTCGCCGGTGGCCTTGAGGTGCGGCGCGATGCGCGACGTGGCGGCGTAGCGCACCGCGTCGCCGCCGGCACGCTCGATGGTCACGGACTCGCCCACCACGGAGCGCTGAGCCTCGGCGGCCAGCGTGAGCTTCGTGGCGTCGACTCCCGCCACCAGCCCCAGCGCAACCTCGTGCTTGGGCGCGCGGCTCGGCACCACGCGCGGCGCCTTCGACTGCGGCACCCCGCGCGCGGAGGCCAGCACCGACAGCAGCACCTCGCGAAAGGGGTTGGACACGGTGTCGCCCCACTCGCGCTGCAGCCACTCCAGGAAGCGGCTCCCGTTCCCCGCCAGCACCACGGCGTCCAGCCGCAGGTCGGGGTGCGTGGCGTCGAGGGCGCGCAGCAGCAGCCCGGTGTGGTGGAAGGCGGCCGCGAAGAAGTAGAGCACCGCGCCGCGGAAGGCGCCGTACGCGGGAGTCTCGCGGAAGCGGAGCGCGCCGTCGGCGCGGTACCAGGGGGTGCGCAGCAGGTAGCCCAGCGCCAGGGCGTCGTGCCCCTCGTTCTCGAACTTGCGCAGCGGTTCCAGCTGCGACTCGGGAAGCCCGTTCGCCTTGGCCCAGGCGGCGAACGCGCGCACGAAGGGGTTGGTGAAGCCCGTGGCGTCGCCGTGGCGCACGCGCGAGCTCACCAGGTCGCGCCCGCCCCAGCGCAGCGAGTCGAGCACCAGCGCCGTTCCGCGCGCGTACACGGCCAGGTCCGTGGTGCCCCCGCCCACGTCCATGATCACGGACGCGTCGCCGGCCACCGTCACGGCCCCGCGGCCCACGAAGTACTGCAGGGCGCTCTGCCCTTCGTCCACGGCGCGGGCCAGCCGGGGGCGGCCGGGTGCGTCCGCCTCGCCGTCGCCGGAGGCGCCCAGCACCCCGCGCCAGCGGGCCTGCAGGTCGCTCAGCCGGTCGGCCTCGAAGGCGCGCGGGTAGGCGTACGAAAAGGTGACGTTCTCCGGCCTCACCCCCGCCTCGCGGGCGCTGGCCAGGGCAAGCGCCGCCACGTTGCGGAGGAACACGGAGGCCAGGAACTCCTCCCGCTCGCTGGTGGACCACTTCAGGTCGTCGGCCACGCGGTTGCGCCCGTCGTCCTTCACCCACCCGGCGAAGGGTACGTTCACCCGCAGCGCCACCGGCTCGCGGCCCGCGTCGGTGTACGACGGGATCCCGGTCACGTGCACAACCGCGCTGTTGAACGGCTCGGGCGCGATCTTTTCCGGGAAGAAGAACGAGTCGGCGTAGAAGGGCAGATCGCCCTCCGCCCGCGTGACGGCCAGGAGGAGCTTGTCGTGGTGGAGCACCGCCGGGTCCGGCACGCCGTCCTTGCGTATGGCCAGTACCGTGTTGGAGGTGCCGAAGTCCACCCCCACCGTCCAGCGGTCGGCGGAGGGCGCGGTGGCCGCCCGGTAGCGGGGAAGGAGCACGCCCAGCCCCTGCGGCGGTAGGCCCGGCCCGCGGTCTGCCTCGAAGGCCAGCACGGTGGGGGCGCGTTCGAAGGCGTAGGTGGATGCCTCGCCGGACCGCTGCACGTGCCCCGCGGCGGGGAGCTCCGCGCCGTCCGCGAACGCCGTCAGCCGCAGCGTGGCCGAAGGGTGGATCGGCCCCGCGGCGGGGTCCAGGCGGAACACCGCGTAGTGCGGCCAGTCGTCGGCCTTGAAGGCGGGCCACACCACCACCTGCGGCGCTCCCTGTTCCTCGCGGATCTGGGCGCCGGTGTAGCGCCGGGTGATCCGGATCTCCTCCGGGTGCTCGCTCCCCACGGGGATGGTGAGCGTCACGCGCACCTCGCCGGGGCGCGGCACGTCGATGCGCAGCCAGCGCTCCACCTCCGCGGGCTGGAACCAGCGGAAGAAGTCGGGCTTGAGCGGAAGGGCGATCTGCGGCTGCGCGAACGGCCCCTGGGCCACCGAGGGGTCGGCGTGGTAGCACTCGTGCCCGTACGCGCCCTGCGAGTCCAGCGGATAGCTGAGGATCACCAGCGCGTCGGCCAGCCAGTCCGTCTCGGGAAGCACCCAGCGCTGCCGGCGCGACGTGCCGGGAAGGATCTCGCGGTCGCGGGTCCGCTCCAGCCCGGAGGGGAGATCCACCCGGCCCACCCCTTCGCCGTAGATGCCGTCAAAGGTGCCGGGAACCAGTACCAGGGGGCGCGGCTCGGGGCCGGTGGTGGCGCGCAGGGTCCAGCGGCTCGGGAGGTTGTCCGGCGTCGCGGTGTAAAGGGTGACTCCGGCGAAGGCGTGCTCGCCGGCATGGCGCAGCGACAGCTTGCGGAGCTGCGCGTCGAGCTCCTGTGGGGCGGCCAGCTCACCCTGCCGGTGCCCGGCGGCCCGCCGCGCGTCGTCCACCGCGTCGGCCAGCCACTTGGCCACCCCGCGGCGGACGGCGTCCTCGTCCACGTGCTCCGAGGGGGCGGGGCGGAGGTTCCGGAGCTGGGGGAGCACCACCGTGGCCACGTAGCGCTGGAACGAGAACTCGCGGTCGCGCAGGGGGCGGGCCGGCGTCCCCGCCGCGTAGCGGAAGAGGTCGGGATAGTCTTCGTGGGCGGCGTCTTCGGCCGTGAACAGCACGGTGTAGGGCGACGACGCGAATACCGGCCGGCCCGCCACCGTGGCGAGGGTGATCACGGGGAGCGCGCTTGCCTCGCGCGTCTCGTGCTGCGCCGTGCGCGGCGCCAGGTCCACCAGCGCCGACGCGTAGTCGCGCACCCGCGCCGTCACGTCGCTCTCCACCAGCTCCGGTACGCGCACCCGGGTCGTCTCCAGCCCCAGCATCTGGGGCCCGCAGGCCCATGCCAGCTGCAGCGCGTCCAGCAGCTCGTTCTCCACCAGCGCGCGGGCCGGGTGGTGGGGGTCGAGCATGGCGTCGCGAAAGAGGTAGAGCCGCGCCCACGGGCTGGGGACGGACTGGACGCGCGTGCGGAAGGCGCCGCCGTCGTCGTCGCGGGGCACCTCCAGCTTGCCCAGCTCGGCGGGACCTTCCACCACGCTCCAGCGGCCGGGCGGAAGGTCGGGAACGTTGGTCTGCGGGCGGAATCGCGGCAGAAGCCGGCGGGCGCGTGAAGGTGTGGCCATCTCAGTCCTCCTCCTGGCCGGGCTGTTCGGCTTCGGGGAAACGGTCTTCGGAAAAACGCTCGCTTCCGGCGCGCAGCACCTCCATGAAGGCGCCGAACCCGCCGTTCCTGCGGCGCGCGGCCTCGGTGTTCCAGGCGCGGAAGACGTTGAACACGTCATCGGAGCGCCGCCCCCGCTCGCCGCCGCGGCCGAAGCCCTCGATCAGTGCGTGGGTAGGGACCCGGCTGGGCTGGTCCTCGGTGGCGGCGGCCAGGCGCAGCGCCGGGGTGGAGCGCCGCAGCTCGCGGAGCCACTCCCAGGTGCTGATCCAGCTCTGCCCCACGGCGTCCAGCGCGTCCGAGCGATCGGACCAGGTGGCGGGCGGCAGGCGCAGGAGCTCCGCCCAGGTCACGCCGTGAAGCTGCGCCGCCAGGTCGGGCGGCGAGCCGCCGTCGGGGCGAAAGAAGGTGAGATAGGTGTGCAGGGCTACCAGCGCCCCCTTGAGCGCGCGCCGCGTCCCGCGGTCCACCGGGAGGTCGCCCCAGCCGGGCTCTTCGCTCCCCACGCCCGTCGCGCGGTAGATAGGGAGCCGGTCCTCACGCTCCTCGCCTCCGCGCGCGGTGAAGTCGAGCGCGGCCAGCGCGGCGAACAGCTCCACGTAGTGTGGCGCGTTGGCCTGCGCCTCGCCGCCCAGCTCATTGCGCGACTGCTCGCGCGGGACGCCGTCGCCCACCAGGTAGTAGGCGCCGTAGCCGGGGTCGCGCGCGCGGTCCAGGTACGTGGGGAGCGCGCCCGCCGCGTTGTGCGCAAAGAGCGCGTTCTCCGGCCGCGGCCCGCCGTCGGCCGGGGCGCCGCCCGGGGTGGGGAGAGTGAAGTAGGGGAGGAGGAGCGCCGCGCCCAGCCTGGCGCGCGCCGCGCCGCGGATGGCCGACGCGCCGGGCCGCTGCTGCACCCCGTCGCGCAGCGCGCGGCCCACGACGGGGAGCGCCGCCGCGCCGGTGCCGCCGAACACGGAGCCCGCCGCAAAGAACACGGTGGCGCCCGCGGCTCCGTGGTACTGCGACAGGAGCTGCGCGAAGAAGGCCTGATCGCGCAGGCGGTTCATGAACACGGTTCCCACCGAGGGCACGCCGCGGAACCCCATCGACAGGTCCATCTCCCGCACGCGGCGGGAGTTGAGCAGGTCGAACAGCACGCCCAGCTCGGGCGCGTCGGCGTCCATCACCTGCCGGTCGACTCCCGCGGCGAAGCGGGTGTCCGGCATGTAGCCGTCGTCCGCGATGGGCGACCAGACGCGCGACTCGGGGAGCGCGTCCACCACCTCGGTGCGAAAGAAGCCGGTCGCGGCGCCGGCGTCGGCCAGCCGCTCGCGCGCCTCGCGGTACTGGTCCAGCACGCGGCCCACGCGGGTGATGGCGGCGTTCCCCTGGTCGGGGTCCACCAGCAGAACCCGGAGCTGCGCCGGCCCCAGCCCAAGCGCGCAGAGGTGCAGCAGCGGCTCCAGCGCGCGGGCGCCGCTGCCGCCCAGCGCCAGGTACACCAGCGTCCGCTGGCGGTATTCGGGGGAGAGAAGGTTTGCGCTCATCTTACCTCTGTCCCGGGTTCCACCGCGGCCACGGGCAGCCGCGGTAGTGAAAGAAGCCGCCCGTGCCCGGCCAGCGGCCCAGGAGCCGCGTGGCGAGCAGCGAGACGGCGGCGAAGGCGAGTGCACCCCAGAACAGCCCCGCCACCATGCGGGGGAAGAGCAGATCGAACGGGATCTCGACCGGGAACCCCGCGGGGCGCGTGCTGCAGCTGCCGGCGCGCGCGTGCACGGGCGCGAACCGCCCCACCACGAGCGGCACGAAGAGGCACAGCACGCCCGCGAGGCCGCAGCCCCCCCACCAGCGCAGCACGAAGCCGCGGTTGAGGCTCGCGCGCGGGATCAGGTAGCAGCCCAGCAGGAGCGCCACGAGCAGCGCGATGGAGACGGCCGCCATCAGCTGCCAGCGCGCCGCGATCTCGGCCGCGTTGTAGAGCCCGCCTGGGTCGGCCGGATCGCCCGCGCGTGGCGGCGGGCAGTCGAGGCGCGCGCCCACCGGCGGCAGTGCCCAGAGGTGAAGGAGCCAGAGCAGCATGGGATCTCATGGCGGATGAAAGTGGATGCCGGCCCGCACGGTGCGGCGGCCTCGGTCAACGGACGAGCAGGTAGCTCCTGGCCAGCGGCGGCGCGGTGGCCGCGAGCGGGAGAAACGGCTCGAACAGCCGCCCCAGTCCGAAGGTGCGTTCCGCGTCGGCCGCCTCGCGCGCCTCGAAGTCGGCGAGCCACGGGGGGGCGCCGGGTGCGCGCGCTTCGATGCGGTACAGGGTGCCGCAGGGCTCGCCCTCGCCGGCGGAGACGCAGTCGTCGCCGCCCGGGCTGAACACGTCGATCCCTCCCGCTGTGGCGCGCACGGCACCCGTGCCGCCCTGGCGCCTCCACGGCGAGGCGGCGGAATCCGCCGTCACCGGCCGGGCGAACAGCTCCAGGCGCGCCCCGGCGAGGAGGCGGTCGAGCAGCCTCCCCGCCGGAGCGGCACCGTCGGCCGGCACCAGCTTCGCGCGGAAGGGGCGGGTGGCGGGTGACGCCGCTTCGAGCTTGGGGACGGTCGCGGCGCCGGAGAGCCAGGCGGCATCGTATTCCACGCCCTCCTCCCGAGCTGCCCCGTCCGGGAGCAGCTCGACCGCGGCGAGCGGAGCGGTGGGGAGCGGATGGCCCCACACGTGCTCGAATAGGCCGGCAAGCGCGGCCGCGATCCGGACTCCATCCCCCGGCGCCGCGAAGACGAAGGCGTAGAGCGGGCACTGGTGCGCGGACCGGCCCTGCCCGCCCGCCGAGGCCGCGTGGCAGCCGGACGGGTCTCCCTGCACGGGACGGAACGGCGCGCGCGACACCGCCACGAAAAAGGTCCCGCGCGCCTGGCCCCACCGCAGCGCGAGCTCGCGCATCCTCACGAACTGGCGGTGGGCAAAATCGGGATTGCTGCGCCGCGCGTCGCCGATCACCACGTGGCTCCAGGCGAGCAGCGTGTCGCGGGCGATGCTGTCCAGCGCATCCTCCATCTCGGTGTCGCGATCGCCGTAGAAGTCGCGGTTTCCGAGCACGTCGATCCCCGCGTTCGGCTCCAGGCGGACGCTGCTCCCGAACCCGTACACGCGGCGAGGGCCCAGGCGTGCCTGCAGCCCGTCGATCACCGAGCGGTAGTCGACGCGCGTGGGGTACGCCGGATCGAGGAAGCCGCGCATGCTGCGGCTGCGGTCCGCGTAGACGGCCACGGGATGCGCCAGCGCACCCATTCCCCACGCGGCGCTGTCCTGCGCCTCCACCCAGCCGCGAACCACTTCCTGCGTGACCGCCTCGCGATCGGCCGGAGGTTCGCACGCGCCCAGCCCCACCACCGAGACGAGGAGCGCGTGAGTCAGGCGCGAGCTGGATTGCATTCTCAGCGAAAGCACGTTCACCATTACGCCACGTGTAGAGCGATACCTGGGATAATCCGGCGTGATGCGGCGTTTCGCTGCGCCCCGCCGAGATCCTTTGTCGGCACCGTCTCCGCGTTTTCCCCGCACCATGGATCGTTCGGAGTGGCGTAAGACGAATCGCTCGAGATCGTGAGTGCCGGACGTGCAGAACAGCGGCAGCAGAATCACGCGGCCTGCCGGTGCTCTGCTGCCGATTCAAGTCGTTGTGTATGTGGGGGGGGCGGGCGTTCAGAGAGAGACGGATGCGGGGACGTTCAGCGTGCCGCCGGGCGGCTCCATCGCCTTGCGGTCTCCGGCGAGGCAGGGGAGCCGGCGAGCGCGACGAGCGGCACCGTCGGGTCCACGCCGGTGCGGATGCGCAGCACGGGGATCGCGGACGCGGCGTGCGCCTCGCTCTCCAGCCGGCTGGCGGCGAGCTCGAACGACGCCTGCACCGTCTTTCCCATCCCCAACGCGCCGTAGAACGCCTCGGCGAAGACGATCGCGGATGCGTCGCTGAGGGGCTGGTCCATCCCGATGGCGTAGTCCACGACGTCGCTGAGGGCCTCGACGACGGGAAGCGTGGGGTATCCGTTCAGGATCACGACCTTGATCCACTCGCTCAATATTCCGAACAGCTTCGCCAGCGCCTCCTTCTCCACGACGCCCCGCCGCCCGTACGCGTCGGCCAGGTAGATGACGCCGCGCCCGTCGCCAGGTCCGGCGAAGTGCACGATCCGGGGGTCGTGCAGCAGCAGCGCCTCCTGGAGGTCGCGGGTGCGCGGCGCGAAGCAGGGCACCAGCTTCACCCGGTCGCGCGCGCGGCCCCTGCGGATGGCGCGCTCGACCCCGCGCACCTCCGTGTGGAGCCGCAGCGACGCGCCCTCGCGGAACGGGTCCGACGCCAGGAACAGCGCTTCGACGTTTTCTTGCATCGGTGTCTTCCCGGTGAACCGTATCAGCCGCGCGTCCCGCCCCGCATCACCGGGGCTCCGCCGGTGCGCATCGCCGGGACGTCCAGGTGAAACGCCGTCTGCAGCGGGAAGTCGGGGTCGGCGTTGCCCAGCATGATGATCTGCGGCTCCTGCGCGGGGTTCTCGTGGCGCACGGTCTCGCAAAGCTGCCGGTGCAGCTCGCAGAAGCTTCCGCGGAACGCTCCACCGTTCCAGAGCTTCAGCAGGTGGCGGAGGTAGAGCCCCTCGCGCGCCCTCTGCCCTTCGCCGGCGCCGGCCATCAACAGCACGCTGGCCTCAATGCCTTCCGCGTCGAGCGGCGCCCGCGAGATGCACGACGACGGCACCTCCTGCGCGTACTGCTTCACCCCCCGCATCACCGGGCCGCCGGAGCGGTATACAGGAGGGCGTGATGGCGCGGAATGCTCGGCCACCGCGCCGTCGGCGTAGCGCATCCCGCCCGCGAAGCAGCTCTCGCTCACCACCAGTACGCGCCTTCCGGCCTTCGCCGCCCTCCATACGTCCATGAGCTCGTCGTCGACGAGGTCGGCGTCGTACAGGCACCACGTCTCGTCCAATCCGTCCCGCTCATCGCGGTTCGCGTCGCCCACCTGCGAGCCGTGGCCGGAGAAGGAGACGAAGAGGGTGTCGTCGGGCTTCAGCGCATTGGCGGCCGCCGAGAGGAGGCCGTGGACGGCCTCGCGGGTGGCTTCCTCGCCGCACAGCAGGTGGATGGCGCGATACCCCGCCTGATGCGAGAGCTCCGCCATCTTCCACGCGTTGTCTTCGCTCTGCGACAGCCGGCACTGGCGGTTCGAGGCTGGCTGGTTCACTCCGATGTGGATCGCTATGCCACGTGCCATGCCTGTCTCCGGCGTGGGTACGGGCGCCGCCGCGGGTGCGGCGGCGCCATGTTGTCGTGCGAATCAGTCCCCCCCGCTGCCCCCGGTGCCTCCGCCCCCCGCGCCATCGTCGCCCCCGCCGCCGTCGCCGCCGCCCGAGCCGGCGACCAGGCAGGTGAACGGAAGCCCGCCCATCTCGGGGGGAATGGTCGCGCACGCGTTGGCGAGCGGCGGCGCCTCGCTCGCCGGTCCCCGGTACCTCGGGAGCAGGGTGGGCACCGGGCCGCTGAAGAGGCCGTAGAAGGCGGCGAAGTGCGGCGGCGTGAAGCCGCGCGGGGGCACCGGCTGGTGCTCCACGGGGAGCGGCTCGGGCGGCAGGTCTTGCGGGGGCTCGTGATACACGATCAGATTCACCCGGCCGTTCATGGGGAACAAGGTCCCCAGCGCCTTCTGCCCGCTCCCTCCGCCGATGAGCTCCGACACCAGCGTGAGCTGCTCTCCCTCCACGTCGGCGATCTCCCACTCCACGCGGTTCGCGATCGGGCGGAGCTCGCCCGGGCGCCACTCCCAGCACACACCGGGCGATACCCGCGTGATCTGCCCCGCGCCCAGCGTGACGCGCGCCGCCAGCTTGTTCGACGTGTCGGCGCCCAGGTGGTCGGGATCTACCTGCTGCCCGGTGATCTCGCCCAGGTCCGGGATGTGGCCGCACAGCGCCAGGTTGGCCGTCTCGCCGGCCACGGGAATCAGCTGCCGGCCGGTGAGCGGGGCCATGGCGGTGAGGCCGGTGGGGGTGCCGCCGGGCGCCAGGTGCCCGGTGTCGTACGCCAGCGCCGCCACGTGCCGGTCCTCGCCGTGGTGGCCGTGGCCGGACATGCCGGGCATCAGCACGTGCATGCGCCCGGCGCTTCCGCCTGCGGCGCGCTCGGGCACGAAGAGGCAGAGTCCCGAGAAGGTGATTCGTAGAGTGAACGCCATCGTCGTTGCGGCCCCGTCTGTGGGTGGTCGTTCCGTTCCGCCTGCCACGGGCCCCGGCTGTCTTCCGGGTGCCACCCATTCGTCGGACGCGCCCCCCGCGATTCCCACCCGCCGCTTCGCCGGCGGCCCGCGCTCCAGCGCAGAAAAGGCCGCAGATGCTTGACCGCGAGGCCGCCGAGGCGCTCTTCCTGGAGCATCTGCCCTTCATCGACAGGGCCGCCGCGATCGCCTGCGTCAAAAAGGGCATCCACGGCGCCGATGCCGAAGACTTCGCCGCCCGGGTGAGAATGGCGCTGATCGAGGACGACTATGGTATCGTGCGCCGCTTCGACGGAGGCTCCGAGTTCAAGACATACCTTTCGACCGTGATCATGCGCCTTCTGGTCAACTTCCAGCGCGAGCTGGGGGGACGCTGGCGCGGTTCGGTGGCTGCCCAGCGGCTAGGGCCGCCCGCGGACGAGCTGGAGAGGCTCGTGCACCGGGAAGGGTTCACGCTGCTGCAGGCGGGGGAGAAGCTGCGCACGGAGGGGCGCACCACGCTTTCCGATGCCGAGCTTGCGCGCCTTTTCGGCCAGTTACCAGTACGCGCGCCGTTGCGTCCCGAGGTTCAGGAGCCGGCGACCGGGCTGGAAGGGAAGGATGACTCGCGGGCGGACGACCGGGTGATGGACGCCGAAGTCGACAGCCGGCGCGCGGAGATCGTGGGTGCTCTGGACGCGGCCATGCGGCAGCTCGATCCGGAAGAGCGGATGATCGTGAAGCTGCGCTACGCCGATGGGAACACCCTGGCAGACGTGGCGCGTACCCTGCGCCTGGATCAGAAACCGCTGTACCGTCGCGCACCGCGCCTGCTCGCCCGTCTTCTCGAGCTCCTGGAGAGCGCCGGGTTGCGCCAGGACGATGTGCGTGGCCTCCTTAATGACGATGACGAATCATGAGCACGCGAAACCGCGGGCGTCGAGAGCCCCTGGCAGGAGGTTGCCGGTGAGCGATCACGAGAGCGAGAACAAGCGGGTAGCCGCCTTCCTGGACGGACGTATGGACGCGCGCCGCCGGGAAGAGATGCTGGTCCACCTCGCCGAGAGCGACGAGGACCGCGCGGTCGCCGTAGGCGCTGCGGCCATCCTGCGCCAGCTGGAAGAGGAGGACGCCGCCGCGGCTGCATCCGCGGAGGTCCAGGGCGTTCACGAGCCGGCGGTGATTCCGCTGGACGCGCGCCGCTCCGAGCCCAATCGCGAAGTCCGCCGGCGCGCGCCCGTCCTGCAGTGGCTGGCGATGGCGGCGGTGCTGGCGGGGATCGCGCTGTTCAGCGGCCGCGCGCTGCAGAACCGCGCCGCCGGCGAGCCGGTGCGCCTGGCCGCGCGCCTGGAGCATGGCGGTCAGGGCCTCCCCGCGGGGTGGACCGAGCGGCGCCCGTGGACCTCCGCGCGCGGAGACGACCCGGGCCGCGCACTTACGCCCGGCGCGCGACGGGCGGCCTCCGCGCGTGCCGGCGCGATGCTGGTGGACCTCTCGGTGGCGGTGCAGGCGCGTGACGCCGCCGCCACGCGCGTGCTCGCCGCCCAGCTCGGCGCCCGCTTCGATCCGCAGGGAGGACGCGCCGGTGCGCTCCTCGAGATCGCCGACAGCGCTGGAGGGAGCCCCGAGCACCTGCGTCCGCTAATTGGTGAGGCCACGAAGCGGATCGAGAAGCGGCTGGACCGGGACGCGCTGCGGCTGGGCGCCTGGACCGAGGCCGCCGGCCTCGCCGCCGCGCGCCAGGACGCCGCCTTCTTCCGCGACCGCTCTACACGGCGGATGCTCGACCGGGCCGGCCGCCTCACCCAGGCGGATCCCTCGGCCGACGCGGCGCTGAAGCAGGTGCGCCTTCAGCTCTCCGCCAATCCGCCGCGCTGGGAGGCACTCGCCCCCGCGCTCGACGCGCTGGCCCGCGAGCTCGCGACCGAGTAACACCGAAAAGCATCACACAGAGAACACGGAGGCAACGGAGAGCCACGGAAACCCCCTCTTCCGTTCTCTCCTTGCCCCTCTGCGTCTCTGTGTGATGCTTTTTCGTGCCTCAGCCGCCGATGTACCGGAACCCCGCCCAGGCCGCGGGGGAGCGCCGCTCGGGATCGGGCGAGCGGAGCATCTCGAGCTGGGCCTCGCGCAGCGCCGCGGCCGGATCGCCCGAGCGGCGGTACGCGCGATGGAAGGCCAGCATCAGCGGCTGCGTCAGCCGGTCGTTCGCGTCCCACAGGCTCCCCACCACGCCGCCCGCGCCCGCCGCCATCAGCGCGCCTGAGAATCCCGCCAGCCCGCCCGAGCGCCCCTCACGCGCGCGAACCGTGCGGCACGCCGCCAGCACCACCAGGCGCACACCGCGGAGCTGGAGCGCGTTCACGGCCTCCGCGGTCAGGCGCCCGGTAGTGTCCGCCCCCGCCAGCACCAGCGCCGACCGCTCAGGCCGCGCGTCGTCGAACACCGCGTGGCCGGCGTAGTGGATGACGCCTGCCCCCGGCGCGCGGTCGCGCAGGGCGTCGCGCGTTGCGGCCGGGCCCTGCAGCACCACGTTGGCCCGGTACAGCGCGCGGAGCGAGTCCGCCTCCGCACGGGCGCCGTGAAGCCTGTCGAACGTGGGGTACTGCGCTGCGTCGAAGGCGGGGTCGGCCACGAGCAGCGCGGGTGCCGATCGGTTGGAGGGCGGTGCGGGCCGCGCCGCTTCGGCCAGGGTACCCGCGAAGCGCGTCGGATAGTCCTGCACCAGGTAGCGGTTGCGCCTTTCGTCCACGAGTGCGCTGAAGGGGACGCCCGCGATCTCGCCGTCCACCACGATCACGAGCGGCGTCCCGGCCGGCTGGAGTCGTTCCTCCACGGGCCGCACCAGCAGCTGGTAAAGACGCGCAAGGTCCGGCCGGGCGAGCGCCGCTCGCGCGGGCGACTCCAGCGCGCCTACGCTCCGCTCGATGGTGGCGAGGACGTGGCTGCGCCGGACCGTCTGGCGCAGCAGGCGCACGTCGCTTCCGCGCACCGTCCAGGTGAGCAGCGTGTCGCCGATCAGGGCGTACTCCACCGCCACATGCCCTCGCGGGGCCGCGGGAGGGCCGTCCCCCACCGCGGATGCCGCGTAGCCCGGCGCGAACGAGACGCGCCCGCGCTCCACCGCCTGCAGCGCGGCGATGGTGTCGCCCGCGCGCAGCTGCAGCATCGCCAGCTGGTCGAACCGGCTGCGCGCCTGCTCCATCGCCGCGGCACGCAGCGGAGCGTCCAGGCTCTGCGAGAGGCCGCGGATGTGGGCCGTGGCCGCGCGCAGATCGTCCGTGGCGCCCGCCAGCTCTCCCCGCGCGAGCCGCGCGTCGGCTCGCTGAAAGAGGGCGGGGAGGAACCATGCCGTGTTGCTCCCCTGCCTGAAGAACGCCACCGCGGAGTCCATCTCCGCCATCGAGGCCGTGCCGGGCGTCACCAGCGGGCGGGAGAAGTGCACCGTTCCCGCGAGCCACATGCGCGCCGCCCCGGCGGGGAGCTCCGCGACGAAAGACGCGGCGAGCTCCAGGTCGCGTGCCGCCTCCGGCGACCGTCGCTGTACCGAGCGGATGCGGGCCCGTCCGAGGAGGGCCTCCACGACCGCCGGCCGGCGGCGGTCCCGCATGGCCACGGCGAAGTCCTCGTCCTGGATGACGGACGCGGCGCGGTGCAGCTGGTCTGTGGCGGCGCAGTTCGCCAGCGTGAACAGCGCGTTGTGCAGCCACACGGACGAGCGGTAGCCGCGCAGGGCCGCCAGCCCCCGGTGCATGGAGCCGTAGGCGGCGAGCGTGTCGCGATTGCGGTAGGCGGCTTCGCCTTCCATCGCCCACATCGCTCCCATGAACTCCCTTTCTCCCGCGCTCTCGAACAGCCGGGCGGAGGCCTGAAAGGGGGCACGCGCGCGGGTTGGATGGCCACCGCGGAGCAGTCCCGTCGCGCGCATCCACAGTGCGCGCGCGGCCAGGGCGGGATACCGGACGGGATCTATGCGGGGGAGGATCTCCGTGAACACGGAATCGGCCCTGCCGTATCTGCGCGCGTACACCTCTCCGGCGCCCCGGAACACCTCCGCGGAGAGCGCGAGCACGGGCGACGGCGGCCGCGCGTTCACGATACTGGCGAACGAGTCTCGCGCGGCGGCGTGCTCGGCGCCCTGATACAGGCGCTGCCCCGCCGCGTACGCCCGGTGTGCGCGGGCGAGTGCGCGCGTGGCTGCGGGGTCTCCGCCGGTCGCGCGGATCGCGCGCACGGCGTGGTCGAGCGAGGCGTCTCCACGGCGCGCCTCCAGCGCCTTCCCCAGCCGCTCCGCCAGCTCTAGAAGCCGCGCGGCGCGCGCCGCGTCACTGGATTCGTACGCGCGGCCCCAGTCGCCCAGCACCGAGTCCCACCCGTAAAGGCGCGCCTCCTGCGGGTGCGCAGCGGCGAACGCGCGCACCTCCGCCTCGGGAGCGCCGGGGCGCGGCGCCTCGGGAATCGGACGGTGTTCGAGGGAGCCGCGCCGCTCCCGCGCCTCGTCCGCCCATCGGCCCTTCGTCGATGCGCAGGTACTCCGTCCAGGCGATCTCGGCCTGCTCGTCCAGCCCGAGCGTCTGCAGCGCGAGCGCGGCGTTGAAGCGCGCGGCGCGGTTCCGGGGCTCGGCCTCGACGGCCTCCAGGGCATAGTTCAGCCCTTCCAGCAGGTCGCGCGGGTTCTGGGTGCGCTGCGCGCGGACGAGGTGCGCGCCCGAGAGGTCGACCAGCACCGACACCCTCCGGCTGGTGAGCCGCAGCGCCTTCGCCAGCCGGGTGATCGCCGCGTCGGCCGCCTGCTCCGTCTCGTCTTCACCGATGAGGGCCAGGAGCGCCGAGGCCTGGAGCGAGTCCGGATCGGAGCTTTCCCCCGCGACGGCCATCGCCTCGAAGCCGCCCAGCCGGCCCGCGTCCGCCCCGCACGACTCGCGGGGCACCGTTTCGCCCGCTTCCGCCCGCAGCACGGAGCAAGGGCGGTATTCGACCGGGATGGAAAAGAGCGGCGAGCTGGCGCGTGCGGGCCGGGCGGCCGCGAGCTCGCCCAGCACTGGGCCGCGCGAGAGCCCTCCACGAGCCTCCACCACCACCGCCCCAAGGACGACCGTGACGCCCAGCACCACAAGGTGCCAGCGCTTCAACCGTACGTTCGACAGTAGGCGCGTTAGGGACTGAGGCATCTGTACGTCACCGATCCGGTAAACGACGGCCTGGCGATGGACGAGAGGTGGGGAACGGCGGGTTCGCGCCCGCCGGCCAGCCGGGAATTGTCTCACACTACGCCAGCGTAGTCAACAGCGGCGCTGCGTAAGCTCCCGTACGCCATCGTATTGCGTCAGTTATGGGAATGTGGGAGTGAGATGCGCGCCTGGCGGAGCCCGGCTACTGGAACTGTGCGCGGAACGCTTCGAGCTGAGCGCGCAGCTCCGCGACCTCCGCCCGCAGCTCCTCCACCGTCCGCTCCAGCGCCGCCACCCGGTCGTCCTCCACGGCGGCGCGCCGGGTGGGAACGGGCGGCTCGTCGGGGGTCGTGTCGGCCGGCGGGTCGCCGCTCAGCAGGTGCGCAAAGCGGACCTCCTTCTGCCCCGCGCGCCGGGGGAGCCGGGCGGCGAGCGGCTCCGGCTCGCGGGCGATCAGCGACTCCAGCACCCCCTCCAGGTCGGCGAGGTCCGCGAACGGCTCCAGCCGTGCGGTGCGCGCGTACAGCTCGCCCGGCGTCTGCGCCCCGCGGAGGATGAGCACGCCCAGCACCGCCAGCTCCCGCCTGCCGAGCTCCATCTCCTCCCGCAGCAGGTGCTCGTACTTGGTCACCCGCGAGCCCGCCGGCTGGATCTGCCGCAGCAGCCCGCGCCGCCGGAGCGCCACCGTCGCCGGAACCACCGCGTCCTCGTCGAGCCGCATGATCGGCTCACGGCTGGTCGTCTGGTTGCACGCCGCCAGCAGCGCGTTCAGCGACAACGGATAGTTGTCCGGCGTCGTGACCTCCTTCTCCAGGAGCGACCCGAGGATACGCACTTCGACGTCGGTGAGCGGGGGCTGCACGATCGGGCTCCTGTATCCGAAAGATCGTCGGGGACCACGGGCGCAATCGTCGCCGCTCCCCTCGCTGGAGCAGCCACGCATGTACTACACCGCGCCTCTACCACCCTCGGACCGCCATCCGGATGCGCCTCCAAATCCTTTGTAGGGGCGCGATTCATCGCGCCCTCCCTCGCCCCCACCCCAACCCCCGCCCGCCGCACCCAAATCCGTAGGGGCCGCCCCGCGTGGCTGCCCGCCCTCGCCCCACCCCAACCCCCGCCCGCCGCACCCCAACCCGTAGGGGCCGCCCCACGTGGCTGCCCGTGTCCTGCCCGCTCGCCGAACCCATCATCCCAAACCGCACGAGGCCGCCGCCCCACACGAATTCCGCTTTCGCAACAACGGCCGACGACCGCCTCCAGTCGAGCTTCCTTGACAAAACATGAGTGCACTCATAATCATTTGTGAGCGCACTCATATTTTGTGCGCGTCTCCCGCAACAGGACGGGCACGATGGCGGAACCCCGCACTCCCGCGGCGAAGAAGAAGGCCGCGCCCAGGACACCTGGTCGGCGCGCGCGCAACAAGGAGGCGACTCGCGAGAGCATCGTGACTGCGGCGCTGCAGCTCTTCGAGAGCAAGGGCTTCGAGGCGACGACGACGCGCGAGATCGCCACGCGCGCCGGAGTCGCTGAGGGGACGGTGTTCAACTACTTCGAGACCAAGGACGACATCGCGCTCCACTTCTTCGAAGCGGAAGTGGACCACGCCATCGCCGCCGTACGCGCCGACGAGTCGCTCCGAGGCGCGAAGCTGGAGGAGAAGCTTTTTGCGCTGATCCACAGCCAGATCGAGTTCCTGGCGCCATACGAAGGCTTCATCGGCGCGGCGTTCGTGCGCGCGCTGCGGCCGTCGTCCAGGCTGGCGCTGAGCCCGCGCGCGCTGGAGCTGCGGGCGCGCTACCTGGACTTCGTGCAGGACCTGATCGAGGAGTCGCTCCCCAAGCGCCGCGCGCGCGAGCTGAGCTGGATCGCGCCGCAGGCGTTCTGGATCTTCTACCTGGGCGTCCTCCTCTACTGGCTCCACGACGCCTCCGCCGGCAAGCAGAACACCCTCGCCTTCCTGGACCGCTCGCTGCGATTCGGAACCACGTTCCTGCGCGAAGGCGGGCTCTGATGCCCACCGACGACGGCGCGGCCAAACGGGCGCTGCGCATGGCCGCGATGAGCGCAGGGGTGAGCGGCAGCTACATCGGCTACATGGTGCAGCGGCTCTTTCTGGGCGAGGAGGCGCGCAACGACAAGCTGCGCGCGACCCATGCGCAGGCGGCGCGGCAGGTGACCGGCGGGCTCCTGGCGCTGCGCGGGCCGGCGATGAAGCTGGGCCAGATGCTGAGCCTGCAGACGGACCTGCTCCCCGAGGAGATGATCGAGGAGCTGGGCCGGCTGCAGATGGAGGCGCCCGGGATGCACCCCTCGCTGGTGCGGGCGCAGTTCCGCACCAGCATGGGAAGCAACCCGGAGCAGCTGTTCGCGAAGTTCGACCCGAAACCCTTTGCGGCCGCGTCGCTCGGCCAGGTGCACCGCGCGGTCACGCTGGAAGGCGACGACGTGGCCGTCAAGATCCAGTACCCGGGGATCGCCGACGCCATCGCCAGCGACTTCAAGCTGCTGCGCACCATCGCACTCCCCGCCCAGCTTTCGCGGTACGTCACCCGGGAGCTGCTGGACGAGCTGCAGACGCAGATCGTCGCCGAGACGGATTACGTGCGCGAGGCGGAGAACATCGGCTTCTTTCGGACCGGGCTGGAGCCGCTCGGCTTCGTGGGCGTGCCGGTGGTGCACCGCGAGTATTCCAGCGGGCGCGTGCTGACGATGTCGCGCCTCGACGGCGAGCACCTTGACGACCTCCTGGCCAGGGATCCGCCCCAGGAGCTGCGCGACCGCATCGGCGCCAGCCTGCTGGAGCTGTACTACTTCCAACTCCTCCACATGCAGGCCTTCCACGCCGATCCGCACTGGGGAAACTACCTCTTCCGCGCCGACGGATCGATCGGGCTGGTCGACTTCGGGTGCGTCAAGTACGTCCCGCCGAAGTTCGTGGAGAACCTCCGCAAGATCTTCTTGTATCCCGGCCCGCGCGATTCCGAGGACTTCCGCCGCCTCCTGGACGAGCGCTACTCGCTGTACGGCAAGCGCATCGGCGCGGCGACCACGCGGGCGCTGGTGCAGTTCGCGGAGCGCTTCTACGGCCGCGTGTACCCGCCGCAGATCGAGCGGGACGACGAGCCGTTCGACTTCTCCGATCCCGGCTTCCTGCGCGACTACACGACCCACTCGCTGCGCCTGACACGGGCGAAGGGCGCGCTCCCGGAGTACATCTTCCTGGCGCGCGCGGAGGCCGGGCTGTACCAGACGCTGCACCGGCTGGGCGCGCGAGTCCACACCAGCCGCATCGTCCGCCGCTACCTCGACGGCTGATGGAGGCGCCCGAGGATCTCTGCCTCCTCCCCGCGCACCGGCTCGCGGCGGAGATCGCGGCCGGCAAGCTCAGCTCGCGGGTCGCCATCGCCGCGCACCTGGAGCGGATCGCGCGACTCAACGGGCGGCTGAACGCGGTGGTCTCGCTCGACGCGGAGCGGGCGCGGCTTCGTGCGCGCGAAGCGGATGCCGCGCTCGGCCGTGGCGAATCGTGGGGGGCGCTCCACGGCCTGCCGGTCACCATCAAGGACACCTTCGACGTCGCCGGCCTGCGCACCACCTACGGCCACCGCCTGAGCGGGCGGAACGTGCCGGCGCGCAACGCCGCCGTGGTCGAGCGCCTCGTCGCGGCGGGCGCCATCGTGCTGGGGCACACCAACGTCCCCGAGGGCGCGCACGACTGGCAATGCGTCAGCCCTTTCTTCGGCCGCACCTCCAACCCGTGGGACCTCGCGCGCACCCCGGGCGGCAGCTCCGGCGGCGCGGCGGCGGCGGTGGCGGCGGGCCTCTCGCCGCTCGACGTCGGGAGCGACGCAGCGGGGTCGATCCGCGTACCCGCCCACTTCTGCGGCGTGTTCGCGCTCAAGCCGACGGAGAACCGCGTGCCGGAGACGGGGCACTCCGGGATTCCCGGGATGCTGCGCCCCTTTCGCCGCATCGTCTGCTACGGCCCGATCGCCCGCTGCGTCGCCGACCTGCGGCTCGTGCTGCCGCTGATCGAAGGCCCGGATGGGCATGACTGGGAGGTACCCCCTCCGCCGCCTCCGCCTCCGGTCGTGGATGGAGCGCCGCGGCGGTTCGCGCTGAGCTTCGGCCCGTTCCCGCTCGACGACGGCGCGCGGCGCGTCATCGAACGCGCCGCCGCACGGCTGCGCGAGGCGGGGCACACGCTGGACGAGCGCGACCCGCCGGGCTTCGACTTCGCGGAGGCGCTGGACGTGTGGGGCCGCATCCTGGGTGCGGAGGTCGGCGGCGCCATGCCCGCGCCGCTCCGGATGCTGTGGCGCGCCGTGCTCGGGCCGCGCTACGGCCGGAGCGCGTGGAGCCGCGGCTACGTCGCCGGGCTCGGCGGCGGGATGCGCGGATATGCGAAGGCGCTGGAGCGGCGCGACCGCCTGATCGGCGCCGCGGAGGCGTTCCTCTCGTCGTACGACGGGTGGCTCTTTCCCGCCGCCGCGACCGCCGCGTTCACCCACCGCCGCATCGGCGCACCGATCCGCGTCAACGGGCGCAGGGTTGCGTACTCCATCGCGAACGGCGCGCACTGCTGCGCCATCGGGGTGCTGGGCGCGCCCGTCGTCTCCATCCCCGCCGGCCTGGACGAAGAGGGGATGCCGGTGGGTTTCCAAATGGTCGGCCGCCGCTGGCACGACATGGGGCTTCTCGATGCTGCCGCGGATGTGGAACGGGCACTCGGCGGCTTCCGAGCCCCATCCACGCTCTAGCGCATGACCCCTTTTCTCACGAATCCGCGTGCATTGGAGAAAATGGTTTCACGCGAAGACGCGAAGGCGCAAAAAAAGGGGTACCGTGTCTTTCCTTCGCGTCTTTGCGTGACATTTTGATCAGAAGTCCTGCGCCGCGGTGAGCATCGCCGCCAGGCCGGGCGATCCAGGGGAAGCGCGATCGAAAACCTCCCAGGCGCTACGGAACCAGTGCGGCCGCGATGCCGGGAAGTACGCTTCCGAGCCTCCCCTCCACCTTGGCCACGGCGAGGTCGTCGGCGTACTGCGAGAGTGCGTCGCGGGGGAAAAACTGCGGCCAATGTCCATCTAGTCTGACTGGGCCGCAGTGCCGCACCCGCAGGCCCGTCAACCCGCACACATCACCGTCATCTCTCCGCACGGGAGGCAATCATGGTACAGAGACCCAGGAGCCGTTCCACCAACGTCGGTTCGGTGCAGGGCGTTTCTTCTCCGGTAGAAGCGATGTTGCTCGCGGCGTTGGAGCGCGGCGACGACAGCATGGAGACGGGCCGATACCTGGTGACCTTCAAGGAGGGTGCAGTCGAGGAAGGCATCCGGTCTTTCGGTGCGCAGGGCATGCGTGTCGCCGACGCACGCGACTTCGGTGACGATGACACACTCGAGGCCGCGGGCGACGCGGACACCGTCGTCCTGCCGGAGATCGGCGTCGCGATCATGGGTGGGGAGGGGGCGGTGGAACGGCAGATGGGGATGCAGGCCGTCATGGCAGAGACGCCGGTCGACAGTCCGGTCGAGTCAATCGACCCCGAGCACTTCGTATTCGCGGCGAACACCCCGGCCGAGTACCTGCGCGGCTTCGCGGGCCTCGAGAGCGCCTCGCCGAACGAGTACCTCCGCGGGTTTCTGCGCGCGGCCGAGACGATCGCCGCAGACCTCGGAGAAGTCAGGGCGCGGCGCGCCGAATTCCCGGAGGAGGATGCGCTCGTGGTGGGTGCGACCTGGGGGCTGATCGCCTGCAAGGTCCCGCCCAGCACGCGCAACGGAGCGGGGATCCGGGTGGCGGTGCTCGACACCGGCCTGGACCTCGGCCACCCGGACTTCGCTGGACGTCCGGTGCTGGCGGAGCAATTCGTAGGGCAGCCGGTCCAAGACCTCAACGGTCACGGTACGCACTGCACGGGGACGGCGTGCGGCCCGCAGGCTCCCGCAGGGACCACTCCCCGTTACGGCATCGCCTATCGAGCCAACATCGCCATCGGCAAGGTATTGAGCAACGCGGGTATGAGCGTTGACGGAAGCGTTTTGTTGGGGATGCGTTGGGCGGTCGCAAACCGATGCGAGGTGATCTCGATGTCGCTGGGCGGGCAGGGCGGACCTCACCCGTCGTACACGAATGCCGGGCAGGCTGCGCTGAACAACGGGCTGCTGATCATCGCGGCGGCCGGGAACGCATCGCAGGCGACGGGCGCGCCGGCCAACTCGCCTACCATCATGTCGGTGGCATCCCTCGACTCCAACCTCCGCCCTTCCTCGTTCTCCAACTTCGGGAAGATCGACATCGCGGGGCCGGGAGGGGATGTCTTTTCGACATGGCTGCGGCCGGCCCGGTACCGTACCATCAGCGGCACCAGCATGGCCACGCCTCACGTGGCCGGGTGCGCCGCGCTGTGGGCGCAGAGCTCCGCCAGCCTCCGCGGCAGGGCGCTGTGGCAGAGGCTGCAGGACACCGCCCGGCGTCTCCCCCTCCCGGCGTCCCGTGTGGGTGCGGGGCTGGTGCAGGCGCCTTAGGAGCCTGACTCTTGCAACAACGGTGACCGGCCGGAGAGCGTACCCCGGCCGGTCCCTCGTCTCAAAGGCTACCATGTCTCAGCGCAAGTCGTGGACTGTCACCACGCACGGCGATCACCCAATCGAGGAGATCGCGAACGAGCTCAAAGAGCGCGGCTTTGAAGTCGGTGAAGTCATCGCCGAGTTCCAGTCCATCGTCGGCTCCGCGAGCGACGACGTAGCGGAGAACGTGAAGCACCTCCCTGGGGTGAGCGACGTCTCCCGCACTCCGCAGGCCGATGTCGGCCCGCCGGGCGCGTCCCTCACCTGGTAGCCACTGGCGTGTAGAGGGTGCGATCAGGGCGTGAGCGCGGCCGCGATGCCGGGAAGAACGCTCCCGAGCCGCCCCTCCACCTTGGCTGCCGCGAGGTCGTCGGCGCGGGTGGGGCCGATGTTGATGATGGCGATGGGGACGCCTTCCTTCTCGGCTCGGTAGATGAAGCGCCGGCCGGAGTAGACGGTGAGCGACGAACCCGCCACCAGCAGGACGTCGGCCTCTTCGAAAAGGCTCCATGCGTCCTGCACGCGCTCCGCGGGGACGTTCTCGCCAAAGAAGACGACGTCCGGCTTCACCACGCCGTCGCACCCTTCGCAGGCGGGCACCTGGAAGCTCTCCACCACCGATGCGGGGAGCTCCGCGTCGCCGTCCGGCGCCACCTCGACGCCGCGCAGGCGGTCCATCCACTCCTCGTTCAGCGACCGAAGCCGCTCCTGGTGCTCGTCGCGCGGGGTGGTGCGGCCGCACGCCAGGCAGCGCACCCACGCGAGCGAGCCGTGCAGTTCCACGACGCGCCGGCTGCCGGCCGCCTGGTGGAGCCCGTCGACGTTCTGGGTGATGATCCCGCGCACGACGCCGCCCTCCTCCAGCCGCGCGAGCGCGTGGTGCGCCGCGTTCGGCCGCGCTGAGGCGATGCGTGCCCAGCCGGCCGTGCTGCGCGCCCAGTAGCGCACGCGCGCCGCCTCGCTGCGCACGAACTCCTGGTACTGGATGGGGGTGCGGGTGCGCAGGATGTTCTCCGGGCTGCGGTAGTCGGGGATGCCGGACTCGGTGCTGCACCCCGCCCCCGCCAGCACCACGACGCGCCGGCCGCGGAGCAGGCCGAGCACGGGTTCCAGCTCGGGTATATGCGAGGTGACGATCATCGATTCAGCTTCCACAGCGATGCGCGTGAGGGTGATGCCATCGGTACTCTCGCGGAGCGCCGCCGTTCCGCGTACCATCCTGCGTTCCCCAACGCCGGAGCGAGAGGAGATGACCCGACCCGATTCGCAGCTCGTGAGCGACGCGCCGCTCCCCTACCTGCTCTCCGCGCCCGCGGGGACGGAAGTTCGGCCCGTGCTCTGCTTCCTGCACGGCTACGACGAAGGCCCGCCGGCTGACATCCGCCGGGGGGTGACGGCGCACGGTCCGCTCCGCCCGGACGGTGCTCCAGGTGTAGTCGGCGAGTTCCTGGTCGTCGCGCCGCAGCTCCCCGCGCGCGGCGACCTCTGGCACCGGCACGCCGGCGCCGTGCAGCGCATCGTCCGCAACGTGCACGAGCGCCACGGCGGCGATCCGGAGCGGAGCTACCTCACCGGCTTCAGCTTCGGCGGGAACGGGGTATTCGATCTGGGGCTGGCGCAGCGCGAATTCTGGGCGGCGCTCTGGGCCGTCGATCCCACCCGCATTCCGCCCGCCGACCCGGGCTTGCCGGTCTGGCTCTCCTTTGGCGAGGTAGGGCGCTACGGAAAGCAGGGCTTCCTCCGCCGCCTCGCCCTTCAGGAAGCAGGCGCGGTCCTCGACGGCAACCGCTACTTCACCGACCGCGGCGAGGACCACGTAGGCTCCGCCGCCTCCGCCTACCGCGAGGAGCGCGTCTACCGCTGGCTGCTGTCCAAACGGCGCGCTGCACCCGCGCCCGGCGCGGAGTGAACGAGCCGTCATCGGTTCCCATGGCGGATTGCGGTGCAGCACGGGACACGGGCAGCCACGTGGGGCTGCCCCTACGAGGGTTCGGCGTGTTTGATCTGCGACGGAGCAACGCCGGACACGGGCGCGATGAATCGCGCCCCTACAGATCGGGTCGAACGGCGGGGGGCGCGCCGGAGGCGATGAAATCGCACCCCAACGTGGGGTGACCGGCGGGGCCGAGGCGGGGCGGGGGAGGGCAGACACGCAGGTCCGCCCCTACGGGTGGCGGTGCGAAGGGCGGCGGTCGAGGTGGGGGAGAGGGCGGGCGCGATGAATCGCGCCCCCGCCACCAATCTTCTCGCCGAGTCCGCGAAGGCGGACTTTGTGCTGTTGTTGCCGCGAGTTTACTCGCCGCCACCAGGCCCCGTCTCAAAGGCCCACCTCTTGCCCCACCCACCCCCGCAATGACACCCTCCTACCCGGACATCCGCGCATTCCTGACGCCGCGCCAGCAGGCCGCGGCGCTGGAGGTGGTGCGGCGCGTACGGGCGGAGGTGGATGCGGAGCTGTGGCGCGTCTTTCTCTTCGGGTCGCGGGCGAGAAGGGAGGCGCGGCCGGATTCGGACATCGATCTGCTGCTCGTCTTCCGGCGGCTGCCGCCGGACCGGGAGCCGCAGGCGGGCGAGGCGGAGGACATCGCGGAGGAGGTGGCGGAGCGGAGCGGGGTGCCGGTGACGGTGTGGTCCGTGTCGCTGCCGGACCTGGAGCGCGGGCGCCGCACGCCGATGCTGGTGGATGCGCTGGACGACGGCATCCCGCTCTGGCCGGAAGGCGGCGCGCCGCTCCACCTTCCGTTCACCCCCGAAGACGCCGCCTGGTGCACCGCGTGCCTCCTGGACCGCGTGGCCGAGGGCGGCGCCGAAGCCCCCGCGCTCCTGCGCGCCGGCGACGTGGAGGGCGCGGCGCGGCGGGTGCGCGACGACGTGGTGCGGCTGTGCACCGCGCTGCTGCTCCTGCATGGCGAGACGCGCCCGCGCCGCGGGGATGCGGTGCGCCGCATTCCGTCGCGCGATCCGGTGCTGCGCTGGGCGGCGAAGGCGTGGGGGCCGCCGGGGCACGAGGAGGACGCGCCCGTGCCGCCGCCGCCGGGTGGCTTCGGCGCGGCGTTCGCGGCGGTGGAGCGGCTGCGGGGCGAGGTCATCCGCTGCCGCGGCAGGCTGGCGGAGCGGGCGCGAAGCTTGCGGAATCATCCGGTGTATCACCCGCCGGACCGCCCCTCCCGCGCAGCATCCGGAGCGGGGCAGACGGCACCTCGATCACCCCGAGTGCAACCATGAAGCTCATCCAGACGGACGGGCGCCAGCAGCGTACGCTGTCGGCCGTGTTCACCGTAACCTTTGTGCTGAGCGTCCTGCTCACCGCGTTCTTCCAGACGCAGGTGGTGAGCGGAAAGCAGTTCGCCATCCGCGCGGAGGAGAACCGGCTGCGGCCCATCGTGATCCCCGCGCCGCGCGGCACCATCGTGGACCGCAACGGCGAGGTGGTGGCCACCAGCCTGACCGCCTACTCCGTAGCCGTGCTCCCGGGCGACTCCAGCGTCATCCGCACCACGCTCCGCGACCTGATGCCCTTTCTGGGGCTCGCGGAGGCGGACGTCGAGGAGATGATGCGGAAGCGCAACGGGCGACCGCACGACCTGCTGGAGATCACCAACCGCGCCACCTACTCGCAGGCCGCGGCCATCGAGGAGCGCCGCGCCGCGTTCCCCAACCTCCTGGTTGTGGAGCGGCCGCAGCGCTACTACCCGGCGGGCCCGGCCATCGGCCACATGATCGGCTACGTGACCGAGATCACCAAGGAGCAGCTGGAGCTTCCCGAGTACAAGGAGGCCGGCTACCGCCAGGGGAGGCTGATCGGCCAGGCGGGGATGGAGAAGCAGTACGAGCTTCAGCTTACCGGCGAGGACGGCGCGCGCTACGTGGAGGTGGACGCCAAGGGGCGCGTCGTCAACCCGACCTCGTCCGTCGGCGCGCTGGCGCCCAAGCCGGGCGGGCAGCTCAAGCTGACCATCGACCTGGCGCTGCAGCAGTACGTGCACGAGATCTTCCCGGACACCATGAACGGCTCGGTGGTGGCGATGGTGCCCTCCACCGGCGAGATCCTGGCGCTGTACAGCAACCCGACCTTCGACCCCAACTCCTTCGTCGGGCGCATTCCGCCGGTGCTGTGGCGGGAGCTGAACACCGACCCGCGCAAGCCGCTCCTCAACCGCGCCATCACCGCCATCTACCCGCCCGCCTCCACCTGGAAGCTGGCGACGGCGGTCATGGGCGTGCAGCGCGGGCTGGTGACGGGGACGACGCACATGCCCATCTCGTGCACGGGCGGCATGGCGTACATGGGCCGCTACGCGCGCTGCCACTACGCGCGCGGCCACGGCAACCTGGACCTGGCGCACGCCATCGAGAAGAGCTGCAACGTTTACTTTTACCAGCTCGGCATCCGCATGGGGCTGGAGACGCTGCTGGCGGAGGGGACGCGGATGGGCTTCAACCGCAAGACCGGGATCGACATCCCGGCCGAGGTGAGGTCCATCTTCCCGCGCAACGTGGCCGCGCTGCGCAGGCGGCAGGGGCACGTGGCGCCGTCGGAGATCATGAGCTTCGCCATCGGCCAGGGCGCCAACTCGCAGACGGTCATCAACATGGCGCAGTTCTACGCCGCGATGGCGGGGAACGGCACCGGGATCGCCCCGCACCTGGTGGTCAACGAGGAGAACTCCAAGCGCCAGTCCATCGACCTGCGGCTGGACACCAAGGGGCTGGAGGCCATCTGGAGCGGGCTGCAGCTGGTGACGGAGGAGGATGGCACGGCGGTGCAGAGCTCGCTGGAGCGCTACAAGCTGTACGGCAAGACGGGGACGGCGCAGAACAAGCCGAACCCGGACCACGGCTGGTTCGTGGGCTTCGCGGGCGTGCCCGGAAAGGAGCCTGAGATCGTGGTGGCGACCATCGTGGAGTTCGGCCTGCACGGCGACGCGGCGGCGCCGCTGGCGGCCAAGGTGGCCAACTTCTACCTGGACCGGAAGCACGGCCACCCCTTCGACCCGATCCCCACCTGGGGCGAGCGGATCCGCGCCGGGCGGGTGTGGAAGTTTGATCCGAACGGGCGCACGCTGACGCCTCCGGGGGGCACCCCGAAGCCGCAGCCCACCGCGACGACTACTCCCGGCTGACGGGGGCGCTCGCGGGCAAAACGAGCGGCGGAGGCCCCGGCTTCCGCCGCTTCGCGTTGGGTTGACGCGGCCGGGGGGCGCGCGCCAAGTTGTCGTGCTTCGGCCTGCATTCTTGAACAGCGGGCTCACACAAAAGACACAGAGACACAGAGGAAGAACGGCAGGAGAGGTTCTCTGCGGCTTTCCGTTCTTCTCCGCGGTGTCTGTGTGAAACGCGCTGTTGGAACTTCGGCATTCATGGCTAGCAAGACCAAGTCACCTCCCGCCGCCGCGATCCCGCACGGGCTCACGCGCGAGCAGCTCTTGGAGATGTACCGGCTGGTGAGGCTCACCCGCTCGTTGGAGGAGAAGCTCGAGAACCTCTTCCGGCAGAGCAAGGTGGTGGGGGGGCTCTTCCGCTCGCTGGGGCAGGAGGGGGAGTCGGTGGCGAGCGCGTACGCGCTGCGGCGCCGCACGGATGGCACGGGCGACATGCTGTCGCCGCTGATCCGCAACCTGGGCTCCATGATCACGGTGGGCGCCACGCCGGCCGAGGTGGTGCGGCAGTACATGGCCAAGGGCGACTCGCCGGCGCGCGGCAAGGAGCTGAACATCCACTTCACCGACTACCAGCGCGGCTTCATCGGCCAGATCTCGCCGCTGGGTGACCTGGTGCCGGTAATGGCGGGGGTTACGCTCACCTTCAAGCAGCGCGGCCAGGACCGGGTGGGGATGGTCTACATCGGCGACGGCGCCACCTCCACCGGCGCCTTCCACGAGGGGATCAACTTCGCGGCCGTGCAGCGCTGCCCGCTGGTGGTGATCGTGGAGAACAACCAGTGGGCCTACACCACCCCCACCCGCCTGCAGACCGCCGCCAAGTCGTTCGTGGACAAGGCGCCCGGGTACGGCGTGGCGGCGGAGAAGGTGGACGGCAACGACATGCTGGCCGTCTACGGCGCCGCGAAACGCGCCGTGGACCGCGCCCGCGCCGGCGAGGGGGTCACGCTCATCGAGGTGATGACGTACCGCCGCAAGGGGCACGCGCAGCACGACAACCAGAGCTACGTGGACCCGGCGGAGATCGACCGCTGGGCGGCGAGCAACGACCCGATCGACCGCTTCATCGTCACCCTGAAGGAGAATGAGTGGGCCTCCGCCGACGAGCTGCGCGCCATCGACGAGCGGATCGACGCGGAGCTGGACGCCACCATCGCCGAAGCCGAGACGTCGCCCCTCCCGGAGCCGGAGGAGGCGCTGACCGACGTGTACGCGGATGGGCCGGTGCGTGCCCCCTGGACGCGCCACACCCCCGCCGACCCCACCCAGGCCTGAGCACTTCGATGTCGACCGTGGTCAACGAGAAGCCGGAAGCGGTTCGCATGTCCGAGCAGGGCAAGCCCGTCACGTTGCTGGAGGCGATCCGCGAGGGGATCTGGGAAGAGATGGAGCGCGACGAGCGCGTCTTCCTGATGGGCGAGGACATCGGGGCGTACGGCGGCGCCTTCAAGGTCACCGAGGGGATGCAGCAGTACTTCGGCGCCCCGCGCGTGATCGACACCCCCATCTCCGAGATCGGCTTCACGGGGGCGGCGGCCGGCGCGGCGCACATGGGGATGCGCCCGGTGATCGAGATGCAGTTCATCGACTTCATCTCGTGCGCGTACGACATGATCACCAACTACGTGGCCACGTCGCGCTACCGGGGCTCCGGCCCGCAGCCCATCGTCATCCGCGGCCCGTCCGGCGGATACGTGCGCGGGGGCCCGTTCCACTCGCAGAACCCGGAAGCGGCGTTCTTCCACACGCCCGGGCTCAAGATCGTGTACCCGTCGACCGCGCGCGACGCCAAGGGCCTCATCAAGGCCGCGATCCGCGACGACGACCCGGTGCTCTTCTTCGAGCACAAGTGGCTGTACCGGCGCCCGCAGCTTCGCGAGGTGCTCCCGGCGGAGGACTACATCGTCCCCATCGGCAAGGCGCGCACGCACCGCGAGGGCAAGGATCTCACCATCGTCACCTACGCGGCGATGGTGCACAAGAGCGAGGAAGCGGCCGAGATCCTGGAAAAGGAGGACGGCCTGTCGGTGGAGATCATCGACCTGCGCACCCTCCTGCCGCTGGACGAGGACGCGATCCTGGAGTCGGTCAAGAAGACGAACCGGCTCCTGGTGGTGCACGAGGACACCCGCACCGGCGGCATCGCCGGCGAGATCGCGATGCGGGTGAACGAGAAGGCCTTCGAGTGGCTCGACGCGCCCATCCTGCGCGTCACCGCCCTCGACGCCCCCATCCCGTACTCCCCGCCGCTGGAGGACTACTTCCTCCCGCAGACGGAGGACATCGTGAAGGCGGCGCGGCACCTGGCGAACTACTAGTCCTAAGTGCTAAGTGCTAAGTCCTAAGTAACATGCATTTCTGCACTTAGCACTTAGCACTCAAGCACTCAGCACTTTCAAACCTGCACCGCAGACGGAAGCATACCATGGCCCGTATCGAAGTCCCGATGCCCCAGATGGGCGAATCCATCGCGGAGGGCACCGTGTCGGTGTGGCTCAAGAAGGTGGGCGACAAGGTGGAGCGCGACGAGCCCATCATGGAGATCGCCACCGACAAGGTGGACGCCGAGATCCCGTCCCCCGCCGCCGGCATCCTCACCGAGGTCGTGGTGCAGGAAGGCCAGACGGTGGAGGTGGGGACGATCGTCGCGTACATCGAGACGGACGTGAACGCGGCCGCCGGCGCCGCCGCTTCGGCCCCCGCCCCCGCCGCGGCGGGCGAGCCGGCGGCCACAGTGCCGGGTGAGACGGCCACCACCCTCCCCGAGTCATCCGTGGGTCAGCCGGAGACGGGCGGCGGCGCGGGGGCTCCCGCGGACGGCCGCTCGCCGTCCGAGGACCCGGCGCCGATGGCGCCCGCCCACGACGGCGGGCCTGAGACGGCGGAGGAACGCCTGCGCCGCAGGAGCACGCCGCTCGTCCGTAAGATTGCCGCGGAGCATGGGGTGGAGGTCAGCGCCGTCCCCGGCACCGGCCGCGCGGGGCGCGTCACCAAGGACGACATCCTCCGCTACGTGGAGGAGAAGGCGTCGGCCCCAGCCGCCGTGCCCAGTGCGCAGCCGGCCACCGCGGGCGCCGCGCAGCAGCCGCCCGCCAAGCGCCCCGCCGCCCCGCGCCAGGACGGCGAGGGCTTCGGCTGGGACGAGTTCTACACGCGCGTGGAGCACCCGGCCGTCACGGCGGGGCCCAACGACCGCGTGGAGCCGATGAGCCGCATCACGCAGATCATCGCGCAGAACATGGTGCTCTCGCGGCGCATCTCGCCGCACGTGCACTCGTACTTCGAGGTGGACTACTCGCGCATCGACCAGGTGCGCGCCAAGTCCAAGCGCGCCTGGGCCGAGGCGGGGGTCAAGGTCACCTACACGCACTTCATCGCAAAGGCGGTGGCGCAGGCGCTGCGCGAGCATCCCAAGCTCAACGCCACCATCAGCGGCACGGACGTGATCTACCGCGCCGACGTGAACGTGGGGATTGCGGTGGCCATTGAAAACGGGCTGATCGTGCCCGTGGTGCGCGGCGCGGACGACCTGTCGCTGGTAGGGCTCGCGCGCCGCATCAACGACCTGGCGACGCGCGCGCGCAACCGCCAGCTCAAGCCGGAAGAGATCCAGGGCGGCACCTTCACCATCACCAACCCGGGGATCTTTGGCACCACCATCGGCTTCCCCATCATCAGCCAGCCGCAGGTCGCCATCATGGGCGTCGGCGGCGTGGAGATGCGCCCGGCGGTGGTGACGGACGAGTTCGGCAGCCACGCCATCGTGGCCCGCAAGCGCGGCTTCATCTCGCTGGGCTACGACCACCGCCTGGTCAACGGCGCGGACGGCGACCAGTTCCTCGCCCGCGTCAAGGAGCTGATGGAGAGCGCCAGCGAGAACGGCTGAGCGGCTCCCGTGGATGGATGAGCGGGAGGCCGGCGCGGGGTGCGCCGGCCTCCCTTTTCGCTTGTGCGCCGCGCCGGTCGCGTTTATCCTTGGGCACCCGCCGCCGGGCTCCCGCCGGAGCCCGGCTCCCGAGATCCTTCCGTGAGAGATCCATCCAGATGAACGATTTCACCACGCCGTTCCCCGCGGTATCCGGGCTCGACGCCACGCGGCGCTCCGCCTTCATCGCGCGCACCTACCAGCACCTCCTCGTCGCCATCCTCGGCTTCGCGGCGGTGGAGACGTTCTTCTTCCAGATGGGCCTCGCCTACCCGATGGCGCAGGCGATGCTCGGGGTGAGCTGGCTGCTCGTGATCGGCGGCCTGATGGTGGCCGGGTGGCTGTTCAGCGGGATGGCCGCGCGCTCGGAGTCGAAGGCGGGGCAGTACGCGGCGCTCGCCGGCTACGTGGTGGCGGAAGCCGTCTTCTTCGTCCCGCTCCTGGTGCTCGCCGAGGTCTCCGCACCGGGCGCCATCAGCAGCGCGGTCGTGGCGACGCTCGTGGGCTTCGCGGGGCTGACGCTGGTGGCCATGTACAGCGGCAAGGACTTCACCTTCCTGGGCAGCGCGCTGCGCTGGATGGGTGTGTCGGCGCTGGTGCTGATCGTGTGCGGCGTGATCTTCGGCTTCGAGCTCGGCACCTTCTTCTCGGTGGCGATGGTGGTCTTCGCGGGCCTCGCCATCCTGTACGAGACGTCCAAGGTGATGAACAGCTACCCGGAAGACCGCTACGTGTCCGCCGCGCTCGCGCTCTTCGCATCGGTCGCGCTCCTCTTCTGGTACGTGCTGCGCATCTTCATGTCGCGGCGGTAGGCGCGCTTTCGGCGCGATGGAGCGGGGCCCCGGGGTTGCCCGGGGCCCCGCTTCTTCGTTTCTTCTATCGTAGAAGGAGAACAGATGGGCCTCACACAGAGCCACAGAGGAAACTGAAAGAACAAATCGTGGGGGTTCTCTGTGCCCTTGCCTTTCCCTCTGCGTCTCTGTGTGATGCTTTTCTCGTTGTGGGCTTTGCACCGACCTTTCTGACAGGTGACTTTCCATATGCAGGATCTGACGACCGGCACGGTGCGCGTGCTGGAAGTACGCCGCCTTGGCACCGTCTCGTACGCCGATGCGCTGGCCCTGCAGGCGGAGCTGGTGGCAAAGCGGCGCGCGGGCGAGATTCCGGACACGCTCCTGCTGCTGGAGCATCCGCACGTCATCACGCTCGGCAGCGGCTCGCACGACGAGCACGTTCTCGTGTCGCCGGAGGAGCGCGCGGAGCGGGGGATCGAGTTGTTCGAGACGGGGCGGGGCGGGGACGTGACCTACCACGGCCCCGGCCAGCTCGTCGGCTATCCGATCCTGGACCTGAAGCCGGACCGCTGCGACCTGCACCGCTACCTTCGCGACCTGGAGGAGGCGCTGATCGGCGTCCTCGCCGAGTTCGGTCTGACGGGCGGGCGCAAGGAGGGGCTGACGGGCGTGTGGGTGGAGGACCGGAAGCTGGCGGCCATCGGCGTGCGCGTCTCCTCCGGCTGGATCACGAGCCACGGCTTCGCCCTGAACGTCAGCACGGACCTCTCCTTCTTCGGCACCATCGTCCCCTGCGGCATCCGCGCGCACGGCGTCGGCTCCATCTCCGGCGAGCTCGGCCGCGCCGTCTCAATGCCCGAGGTCGAGGCCGCAGCAGTGCGCAGCTTCGAGCGGATTTTCGGAGCGGTAGCGCACCCTGACTGACGCGCTAAGTCCGTGTGGGGACGGCCGCTGGCGCATAGTGCGCGCACTTGGGGCCGTCCCGCTTGACGGGATGCTCAAGGGTGATTAGGGTGCATCAGGCAACCTGCACCCACGAGGAGAGATGGCCGCCCTGCTGATCGAGAACGTCCCTGACGAGCTGTGCTGTACGTATCGTTCCCTGTCCGACGAGGAGCGCCGGATGGTGGCGTTCGAGCTCACCGCCACCGTCCGGCGCCTCTCGGTCAAGCGCCCCCACCTTGGGGACATCGAAGGCTACATCGAGCGAATTCGAGAGTTCCGCGAAAAGGGCACGCTGATACCGTTGACCGACGAGCTGATCGAGGAAGCCGTCTCGGGGCGGGCCGGGTGATCGTAGCCGACACGAACCTGATCGCCTACCAACTCATCGCGGGCCCTCTGACCGAAGATGCGCAGCGCGTTCTCGGACGAGATGCGGACTGGTATGCGCCGCCCCAATGGCAGGGTGAGTTCCTGAACGTGCTGTGGCTCTCGGTGCGCAGGACGGCGATTTCCGCTGTCATGGCGGACGAGGCATATGTAAAGGCGGAGGCTCTCGTCCGGACTACGCAGCGCCCGCACTTCCGGGCGGTGCTGGATCTCGCGATCACATCGGGGTGCTCGCCCTACGACTGCGAGTTCGTCGTGCTCGCGCAGGCCGCGCGCGTGCCGCTCGTCACCAACGACCAAAAGGGCTCGCGGCGTTTCCGGGTTTGGCGGTGTCCATTCAGGAGTTCGCGAGATGACAGAGCCGCCCCGGGTCATTGGAACGGAAGGTGACAATCCGAAGCTGTCAACGCACTCTGTGCGAAGCGAGAGTTCCAAGCTCGACCGCGTCCGTGATTTCGTGAAGCGGCACGACGGCAAGCCACTCACTCCGCAATTAATCGACGAAGGGATCAACACGGGGCGAGATCGACGAGAGCGAGTTGCCACGCAGCCCACGCCGTTCGATGGAGAGTTGACGATGCCGCTGTTGCTCGACCCTCCTATCTACGAGAGCGCAAGCGACGCCAAGTTGCGCGAGTGGCTCGACTCGCTGCGAGAGATGCGGGCCGAGATCCCCGAGACGGACCGCCGGGCGCACGAGTCGCTCGACCGCTCCGAACGGGAGACTCGCGCAGAGCTCGACGTTCGGGTGCGTGAGGCGGCGGAGTCGTAGAGCAATACGGAGACGGATAGAACCATCAGGCACGGAGCGTTCTCGCGTCCGTGCCCTCAGTGTGTCTGCAACCCATCTGATCCAGTCAACCCCGCGGCAAGGCGCGCGCGGGCTTGAAGCCGACCTCGTCGGGGGGGATGGCGAAGAAGTCGAGGAACTTGTCGCGCTCCTGCTGCTTCGCGATCCAGTCGTCGAAGCCGGATTCCACCAGGCCGCCGCTGTTGAGCTGCTTGGTGGCGGCGCGGATGGCGAGGTCGTTCGCGTACTCGTTCTGCGGATGGCCGGCGTGGCCCTTCACCCATCGCCACATGATCTTGTGGCGCCCCGCCGTGCGCAGCAGCTCCTTCCACTGCTCAAGGTTCTCGATCTCCCCCGTCTTGCGCGTCCAGCCGCGGGCGGCCCACCCGTGCACCCACTGCGTCATCCCGTCCACCAGGTAGCGGCTGTCGGTGGTGAACACCACGCGCGACGCGGCCTTGAGTGCCGCCAGCGGGAGGATCGCGCTGCGGATCGCCATCCGGTTGTTGGTGGTGTCCGGCTCCGAAAGCCAGAAGTCGCGCCGCACCCAGCCGCGCTCGGGGTGGAAGAACTCCACCAGCCCCGCGGCGCCGCCGGGGCGTGCCCTGTCCTTGAACTGGTTGCCCAGGCACGATTCGTCGGCGTAGATGTGGATCAGAGGCTGGCTCTGGGAGGGGCTGGGGACGCTCAAGATGGGCCTGGTGAGGGTGCGGGTGCGGAGCCCGGCGGGGCTGCACGTCTGCCTAACAAGACAGCGCCGCACGCGCCCGCGCAACCCGCGATTCCTGCTCCGGGAGATTGACACGGGCGCCCCCAACCTGCGATGATCCCTGTGCAAGACGGGCGTTTTCGCGGATTTCCCCGCGTCCGACCCGTCGTCTCGGCGCATGAAGATCATCGTCACCGTCCACCAGTTCCTTCCGGAATACTCCGCCGGCACGGAGGTAATCGCACTCGGCATCGCCAGGGAGCTCCAGGGGCGTGGCCACGAGGTGGTGGTGGTCACCGGCTACCCCGACCCGCGCCCTCTGCGCGACGAGGAGCGCTTCGACCGCTACACGTACGATGGCCTGCGGGTGGAGCGCTTCCGCCACTCGCCGGACGCCATGGGCGACCAGCAGGTGGTGACGGAGCTCGCCTACGACAACCACCTCTTCGCGCGCGCCTTCGACCGGCTGCTGGCCGAGGTGGAGCCGGACGTGGTGCACTTCGTCCACCTGGCCCGCCTCTCCGCGGCGCTGATCGGGCCGTGCGTGGAGCGCGGCATCCCCACGGTGTTCACGGCGACGGACTTCTGGTCCGTGTGCCCGTACAGCCAGCTGCGGCTGGGCGGCAACGAGTTGTGCGCCGGGCCGGACGAGTCGGCCCTCAACTGCATCCGCCACTTCGCGGAGAATCTCACCGCCCACCCCGTTTCCATCCCCGCCGCCGTGTCGCGCGCTCCGGACTGGCTGGTGGGGCTGGGCGTGCGCGCCGCCACGAGCCCGCGGCTCCCCGTGGCGGCACCGAAGTTCTTTACCGAGGTGAGGGCGCTGGTGGGGCGGCAGCAGTTCCTGCGGCGCGAGCTGAACCGGATCGACCGGGTGCTCGCCCCGTCTCGGCTGATGGAGAGAAAGCTGGTGGAGGGCGGGATCGAAGCCGGGCGGGTGTCGTTCCTTCCGTACGGGATCGACGCGGCGGGCGGCGAGCGCGGAGCGGAGCGGGGAAGGGAGCGCGTGCTGCGGCTGGGCTTCATCGGCAGCGTGGCCGAGCACAAGGGTGTGGAGGTGGCGATGAAGGCGCTGCGGCTGCTGCCCGCCGGTCTGCCGGTAGAGCTGAGCATCCACGGCGCACCCGGGTCGCACCCCGCCTACCAGGCTTATTACGCGCGCATCCAGGCGATGGCCAAAAGGGATCCGCGCATCCGGCTCCTCCCCGCCTTTCCGAACCACGAGGTGCGGGGGGTGCTCGCGACGATGGACGCCCTGGTGGTGCCCTCGCTCTGGCACGAGAACACGCCGCTGGTAGTGTACGAGGCCTTTGCCGCGGGGTGCCCGGTGATCGGCTCCGAGGTGGAGGGGATCGCCGAGATCGTGGGGCACGAGGTCAACGGGCTCCTCTTCGCCGCCGGGGACAGCTCGGCGCTTGCGGCCGCGATCCGGCGGCTGGCGGAGAACCGGGGCCTCCTGCGCACCCTCGCCTCTCGCACGAAGCCTCCGCTCTCGGTGCCCGCGCACGTTTCGCGTCTGTTGGAGATCTACCAGGAGCTGATCGCGGCGCGTGAGGCCTCCGCGGTTGCCTGACGACGGGCCATCGTCAACGACACCGGCGGCGCGGGGCAGGATCGGGAAAGGGGTCGAAGGAGCGCTGGTCCGGCGGTTGACACGGACGGCCCCGACCTGCGATGATGCCTGCGCAAGACGGGCGTTTTCGCGGATTTTCCCGCGCCCGCGCCCGACCCGTCCGTCCCCGCGTATGAAGATCATCGTCACCGTCCACCAGTTCCTCCCCGACTACTCTTCCGGCACGGAGGTAATCGCACTCGGCATCGCCAGGGAGCTCCAGGGGCGTGGCCACGAGGTGGTGGTGGTGACCGGCTACCCCGATCCGCGCCCGCTGCGCGACGAGGAGCGCTTCGACCGTTACACGTACGACGGGCTGCGGGTGGAGCGCTTCCGCCACTCGCCGGACCCCATGGGCGACCAGAGCGTGGTGACGGAGCTCGCCTACGACAACCACCTCTTCGCGCGCGCCTTCGACCGGCTGCTGGAGGAGGTGGAGCCGGACGTGGTGCACTTCGCCCACATGGCGCGCCTCTCGGCGGCGCTGATCGGGCCGTGCGTGGAGCGCGGGATCCCCACGGTGTTCACGGCGACGGACTTCTGGCCGGTGTGCCCGTATAGCCAGCTGCGGCTGGGCGGCAACGAGCTGTGCGCCGGGCCTGATGAGTCGGGGATCAACTGCATCCGGCACGTCGCGGCGAACGTCGACAGCCACCCCGTTTCGCTGCCCGGCATCGTGGCGCGGGCGCCGAACTGGATGATCGGGCTGGGGGTGAAGGCCGCCACCAGCTCGCGCCTAGGTGCGGGGCGGAGGTTCGTCGCGGAAACGAGGGCGCTGGTGGCGCGGCAGCCCTTTCTGCGGCGGGAGCTGAACCGGATCGACCGGGTGCTCGCCCCATCGCGGCTGATGGAGAGGAAGCTGGTGGAGGGCGGGATCGACGCGGAGCGGGTGTCGTATCTGCCCTACGGGATCGACGTGGCCGGCGATGCGCAGCCGGCGGAGCGGGGAAGAGAGCGCGTGCTGCGGCTGGGCTTCATCGGCAGCGTGGCCGAGCACAAGGGTGTGGACGTGGCGGTGGATGCGCTCCGGCTGCTCCCGCCGGGGCTCCCGGTGGAGCTGAGCATCCACGGGGAGCCCGGGTCGAACGCGGCGTCCCAGGCCTACTACGCGCGCATCCAGGCGCAGGCCGAGATCGACCCGCGCATCCGGCTCTGCCCGCCGTTCGCCAACCGCGAGGTGCGGCGCGTGCTCGCCTCCATGGACGCGCTGGTGGTGCCCTCGGTCTGGCCGGAGAACACGCCGCTGGTGGTGTACGAGGCGTTCGCGGTGGGGTGCCCGGTGATCGGCTCGGACGTGGAGGGGATCGCCGAGATCGTGCGGCACGAGGTCAACGGTCTCCTCTTCGCACCCGGCAACAGCTCGGGGCTGGCTTCGGCGATCCGGCGGCTGGTGGAGAACCGGACGCTGCTGCGCAACCTCGCCGCGCGCACCCGGCCGCCGCTCTCCGTGGCGGCGCACGTCTCACGGCTGGAGGCGATCTACGGCGAGCTGGCGGCGGCCCGAGAGGGGCCCGCGATCCCCGGCCAAACGAGCGAGGCACATGCTGGTCTCGGTTGACGCGGCCCAGCCCCGCCCGGCGATCACCCTGCCGGATCGGGCGTGCATTCGCGAGCTGTGGGAGTGGCGCGGGCTGTGGCTCACCTTCCTGCGCCGCGACCTGCGGCTGCGCTACCGGCGCAGCGTGCTGGCGTTCGCGTGGCTGGTGCTGCAGCCGCTCGCCGGAATGGTGGTGTTCGCGGCCGTCTTCGGGCGCATCGGCCGCATCGGCGCAGACGGGGTGCCGTACCGCCTCTTCGTCCTCGTCGGGCTGACGTTCTGGATCTTTGTGCGGGGCGCGCTCACCGCGAGCGCCGGGAGTGTGGTGGCGCAGAGCAGCCTGGTGACCCGGGTGTACTTTCCGCGGCTCCTGCTTCCCCTTTCGGCGATCGCGGGGCGGCTGATCGATTTCGCGCTGGGGCTGGGCGTGGTGCTGGCGGTGCTCGCCGTCTCGGGCCGGCTGCCGGGGCGGGGGATCTGGCTGGCCGTGCCCGCGCTCGCGGTGGCGCTCGTGCTGGTGACTGGGCTCGCGATGGCGGCGGCCGCCGCGAACGTGCGCTTCCGGCAGGTGGGCGCGGGGGTTCCCGCGGTCATGCAGCTCTGGATGTTCCTGTCGCCCGTCATCTACCCGGCTTCGCTGGTCCCGGTGGAGTGGCGGGGATGGTACCGACTCAACCCCATGGTGGGGATACTGGAGGCGTTCCGCGCCGCGATGCTGGGCCAGCCGGCCGCCCTGGGCGAGCTCGCCTACCCGGCGCTGGCCGCGGTCGCGATCTTTACGGTGGGGTTCTCGATCTTCCGCTGGATGGAAGACGAGTTCGCGGACCGCCTGTGAGGAGCGCCGAGCGTGTCTGAGCCGGCCATCCAGGTGGAGGATCTGGGCAAGGTGTACCCCAGCCCGGCGACGCCCGGCGGCTGGATCGCCCGGCTCGCGGGGACGCAGCCGCGCCCGGAGCCGCGTTGGGCGCTGCGCGGCGTCGGCTTCACGGTGATGCCCGGCGAGTCGCTGGGGATCCTGGGGCACAACGGCGCGGGGAAGAGCACCCTTCTCAAGATCCTGGCGCGCGTGACGCGGCCGACCACCGGACGCTTCCAGCTCCGCGGGCGGCTCGCGGCGCTCCTGGAGCTGCAGGCCGGTTTCAACGCGGAGTGGACGGGGCGCGAGAACGTCTACGGCAAGGGTGCCACCATGCGTGCCGGTCGGGCCGAGATCCGGCGCCGCTTCGACGAGATCGTCGCCTTCGCGGAGCTGGAGGACTCGATCGACCTCCCCATCCGGAGCTATTCCAGCGGGATGCGCACGCGGCTGGCGCTGTCCACCGTGCTCCACCTGGAGTCGGAGATCCTGATCGTGGACGAGGCGCTCGCTGGCGGGGACCACCATTTCCAGCAGCGGTGCCGCCGCCGGCTCGCCGACATCCGGGACCGCGGGACCGCGCTCCTGCTCGTCTCGCACCGCGCTTCCACGGTGGCGGCGTGCTGCCAGCGCGCCATCACCCTGGACGGCGGCATCGTGGTGGCGGAGGGGACGGTGGAGGAGGCGCTCAACGCCTACCACCTGCGCCGCCCCGATCCCTCTTCTGCCCGCGGACGAGGCCGGCGCGGGCTGGGTGCCCCGGAGCCGCGCACCCCGCACCGCTCGGCGCCACGCATCGATGGCTCGGCACCGGTGCGGATCGGCGGGCTGCGCGTGTGCGGCGAGGACGGGCGGACGGCCGCGGTGGCGGGGGTGGGCTCCACGGTGGGCATCGAGATCACCTACGACGTGCCGGCGGGCGGCGCGGAGGTGGTGGCGGCGCTCTGGTTCCACGACGATACGGGGACGTCCGCCTTCTTCGTGGCGGAAGACGGCGCGGATTGGCGCGGCCGGACGCGCCAATCCGGCACGTACCGCTCCACCGCCTGGCTCCCGCCCCACCTCCTGGCACCCGGACGGCTGCGGGTGGGCGCGCGTTTGTGGGCCCGCCCGGGCGGCGCGGGGCCGGAGTCCGGAAGAATTGTCGAGCTGCACCCGAGCGAAGGGGTGGGCTTCGAGGTCCTGGAGGGGCCCGTGCCCGCCGGCGGCTTCCCCGAGCCGCTGGCGGGCGTAGTGCGGCCCTCGGTGCCGTGGACCACCCGCTTCCAGCCGCCGGAGACCAGTGCGGCCACACCCGGCGAGCGCCCGTCCCCGGACGGGCGCGCTGCCGCGTACCCGGGGCGGGAGTGACTGCCCTGATGAACCCGAGAAGATGATCGAATCGAGCGACGCGCGGCGGCCCGCCACGGTCCGAGTCCGCGGCGCCCTGGCAGAGCGGCTGCGGCGCCTGGCCGCGCTGGCGAGGGGCGAGCCGATGCTGGAGGACCTGCACCTGGTCCTCACCATCCCCAAGACCGGCACCTACACGCTGCTGGAGCTCGTCCAGAGCCTGGGGCTGACGGCGGACGTCCGCGGCACAAACCACCAGCTCTGCTCGCGCCGCCCGGCGGAAAGCTGGGAGCGCGACCCGCGTGCGCGCGCCTTCATGGTGAACGCGGCGTGGGAGCGCGGCCGGGTGAACGAGCGCTGGGCGATCCACCACCACCTGCGGCGGAGGGCCCCCGCGGCCGGCTGCGTTCCGCCCCGCAAGGTCCACGTGATCTCCGCCACGCGCGAGCCGGTGAGCCAGCGCCTGTCGGGAGCGTTCTTCAGCGCGCGCGAGAACCGGGAGCCCATGGACGCAAGGTCGGCTCTGGCGCGGCTCATGGAGCGGAAGCCGCTGGAGTCGGGGTGGCTGAGCGGCGCCCGCTGGTGGGAGCTCGACGCCTGGTTCGACCGGAACGTGAAGGAGACGCTGGGGATCGACGTCTTCGCCGAGCCGTTCGACCGGGAGCGCGGGTGGCAGATCTACGAGGGCGAAGACGCGCGGCTCCTGCTGATCCGGCAGGAGAGCTTCGCCAGCCTCCCGGAGGCGGTGAGCGCCTTCTACGGGCTCCCGGCGCCCGCCGCCATTCCGCACGCCAACGCCGGCGAGCATCACGCCTATCGCGGCAGCTACCGCGAGGCCCGGGAGAAGATGCGCGTGCCGGCATCGCTCCTGGACACGGTGTACTCGGCCCGCTACGCGCGCCACTTCTATTCCGATACCGAATTGCAGGCGTTCAGACGCCGCTGGGAGGAGCGATGATGAGCCTTGTGCGCCGTGCCGCACGCCGGGCGCGCCGGGTGCCGCGGGGGCTGGTCCTCCGCGCCGCGCGCGCCGGAATCCGCGTTCTCTCCGGCCCAGACGAGGCGCGGCCGCCGATGATCGAGGACCTTCACCTGGTGCTCTCGCCGAACCGGGTGGGCTCCAACACCCTGTGGAACGTTCTGCGGCAGCTCCCCGTGGAAGGCGCGTTCCACAAGGCGCACTCGGTGTGCGGTCCCGAGCTGCCGGGGTGGGAGGAGTGCCCCTTCCCCAAGTGGGAGCTGGTGCGGATGAACGAGTCGGACGGCAAGACGTGGGAGCGGGTGCTGCTTCATCGCCGCCTCATGGCCCGCGCCGCCGTCGCCGGAGGCAGGCCCCCGCGCAAGATCCGCGTGATGAGCGCGGTGCGCGAGCCGGTGGCGCAGTGGATCTCCGCGCTCTTCTACTCCGCGCAACGCTACCCCGAGGTGCTGGATCCCGCCTCGCTCACGGTGGAAAAGGTGACACGCTACCTCACCGGCGAGCTTCACATCGTCTATCCCTGGCTGGAGGGCGGCGAGTGGTGGGAGCACGACGCGTGGATCCACCGCGAGCTGGGGGACCGTATGGGGTTCAGCGTGTTTCGCACTCCCTTCGACCGGGAGCGGGGCTGGCAAGTCTACGAAGGACGCGATGCGCGGTTGCTGATCATCCGTCAGGAAAGCATGGGGCGCATCCAGGAAGCCGTCGGCGAGTTCTACGGGCTCCCCGCGGCCAGCGTGCCGACGGTGCGGGAGAACGACAGCGGCAGCTTCCCCTACCACGAGCAGTACCTCGGCGTCCGCGGCAAGATCCGGCTCCCCGAGCCGCTCCTGGACCGCATCTATTCGACGGAGCTGGTGCGGCACTTCTACACGCCCGCCGAGATCGCGGGGTTCAAAGCACGGTGGAGCGGGCGCAGTGCCTGATACGATTTCGACAGAAGTTCTGTGCATTCTCAAAAGGATCAAGATGTCACGCAAAGGCGCGAAGACGCGAAGAAAGACACGGAAACACTTTCTTTGCGCCTTTGCGCCTTCGCGTGAGACCATTTCCTCGAATGCACACGGATTGGTGAGGAACGGTATGAGATGATGACCGAACCGATCGGGACGCCGGCAGCCGGCATTCGCGGCGCGCTGGCCGAAGGGCTGCAGCGGCTGGCGGACCGGGTTGGAAGGGAGCCGATTCTGGACGACCTGCACCTGGTGCACACCATCCCCAAGACCGGCACCTTCACCCTGCTGGAGTTCATCCAGAACCTGGGGATGCGGGCGGAGATCCGCGGGACGAACCACCAGCTCGGCCTGCAGCGCTCCAGGGAATCGTGGGACCGCGACCGGAGAACGCGCAGCTTTCTGGCCACCGCCGCGTTCGAGCGCGGGCAGGTGAACGAGCGCTGGGCGGTGTACCGGCACCTGCGGGGCAGCGCGCCCGCGGCCGGCTGCATTCCGCCCCGCAAAGTCCACGTGATCTCGTCCACGCGCGAACCGGTGGGGCGGCGCCTGTCGGGAGCATTCTTCCGCTCGCGCAAGAACGCCGAGCCCACCAGCATGGAGGGCGCGCTGGGGCGGCTCCTGGCGGAAAAACCGACCCGGGACGGACTGATGGGCGGCGCCCGCTGGTGGGAGCTCGACGCCTGGTTCGACGCGAACGTGAAGGCGACCATGGGGATCGACATCTTCGCCGAGCCTTTCGACCAGGCGCGCGGCTGGCAGATCTACGAGGGGGAAGAGGCGCGCCTCCTGCTGATCCGGCAGGAGAGCTTCGCCCGGCTTCCCGAGGCGATGAGCGCCTTCTACGGGCTCCGCGTGCGCGCCGCCGCCATCCCGCACGCCAACTCCGGCGAGCAGCACGCCTATCGCGGCAGCTACCGCGAGGCCAAGGCGAAGATCCGGGTTCCGGCCCCGGTGCTGGACACGGTGTACTCGGCCCGCTACACGCGCCACTTCTATTCGCCGGACGAGATCCGCGGCTTCAAGGAGCGGTGGAGCGAGCCTGCACCGTGAAGCCGCACCGCGCCGGGGAAACGGCCGCGGGGGGTTGCTCCAGCCCCCCGGATTGGCGACGTTGGGTCGTGGGCGCAGTGCACCCCGCCGCTCCCCACCCGCCCCGCCGAGAGGACGCATGACACCCGCCCCGGAAGCCGAAGCGCTCGCGCCCGCCGCGGACGTGCCGCGCCTTCACCGCCCCAGCCACCTGGACGCGCTGGAGTCCGAGGCCGTCTACGTGCTGCGCGAGGCGGCCGCCGAGTTCGAGCGCCCCGTCCTCCTCTTCTCCGGCGGCAAGGACTCCACGGTTCTGGTGCGGCTGGCGCGGAAGGCGTTCTGGCCCGGCCCCATTCCGTTCCCCCTCCTGCACGTGGACACGGGTCACAACTTCCCGGAGGCGCTGGAGTTCCGCGACCTGCTGGCGCGCGAAACGGGGGTGGAGCTGATCGTCCGCACCGTGCAGGACTCCATCGACCGCGGCCGCTGCGTGGACGAGACGGGGCCGGGGGCCAGCCGCAACTCGCTGCAGAGCGTCACGCTGCTGGACGCCATCGCCGAGCTGAAGGCGGACGCGGCGCTGGGCGGCGCGCGGCGCGACGAGGAGAAGGCGCGGGCCAAGGAACGCTTCTTCTCCCACCGCGACCGCTTCGGGCAGTGGAACCCGCAGTACCAGCGCCCGGAGATCTGGAGCCTGTTCAACGCGCACCGGCACCCGGGGGAGCACTTCCGCGTCTTTCCGCTCAGCAACTGGACCGAGATGGACATCTGGCGGTACATTGCGCGCGAGCGGATCGAGCTTCCCTCGCTCTACTTCGCCCACCGGCGCGAGGTGGTGGCGCGCAGCGGGCAGCTTCTCGCGCGCACGCCGTGGGTGCCGCTGCTGCCGGGGGAGCGCTTCGAGGAGCGGCAGGTGCGCTTCCGCACCGTAGGGGACGCCACATGCACCGGCGCCATGGAATCCGCCGCATCCACCGTGGACGAGGTGATCGCCGAGATCGCGGGGCTGCGCGTGGGAGAGCGGGGCGGGCGCGCGGACGACCACCGCTCCGAAGCGGCCCTCGAAGACCGCAAGCGCCAGGGGTACTTCTGAGTCCCGCACCCATACGCCCCGCGCTGCCGGCCGGCCATGAACGATACTGAGACGGAGCTCCTGCGCCTGACCACGGCGGGGAGCGTGGACGACGGCAAGAGCACCCTAATCGGGCGGCTCCTGCTGGACACCGGGTCGGTGCCCGAAGACCAGCTCGAGGCCGTGGAGCGCGCCACCCGGCGGCGCGGCGGCGGCGGAGTGGACCTCTCGCTCCTCACCGACGGCCTGCGCGCCGAGCGGGAGCAGGGGATCACCATCGACGTCGCGTACCGCTACTTCGCCACGCCGCGCCGCAAGTTCATCATCGCGGACACCCCCGGCCACGTGCAGTACACCCGCAACATGGTCACCGGCGCCTCCACCGCGGACCTGGCGGTGGTGCTGGTGGACGCGGGGCGCGGGGTTCTGCCGCAGTCGCGGCGGCACGGCTTCATCGCGTCGCTGCTGGGCATCCCGCACGTGGTGGTGGCCGTCAACAAGATGGACACGGTGGACTGGGACGCGGGGACGTTCGACGCGATCGTGGCGGAGTACCGCGACTTCGCGCAGCGGCTGGAGATCGGGAGCCTCTCCTTCGTTCCGGTGTCCGCGCTGCACGGCGACAACGTGGCGGTGCCCAGCGATCGCGCCCCCTGGTACGACGGCCCCACCCTCCTCCACCAGCTGGAGAACGCGCACGTGGGCGCGGGGCGGAACCGGATCGACTTCCGCTTCCCCATCCAGTACGTGGTGCGCTCCGGCGGCCGCGGGCTGGCGGGGCGCGTGGCGTCCGGCACGATCTCGCCGGGCGAGGAGGTATCCATCCTCCCCGCCGGCACCCGTTCCCGCGTGCGCTCCGTGGGCACCTTTGACGGGCCCGTGGCCGAGGCCGGCGCGGGCGACTCCGTGGTGGTGACGCTGGAGGACGAGGTCGACGCCGGGCGCGGCGACATGCTGGTGCGGCGCATGAACCACCCCACCGTCGCCACCGAGTGCGACGCCACGATCTGCTGGATGGGCGACGCCCCGCTGGACACCGCCGTCCCCTACCTTCTGCGCCACACCACGCGCACCGTGCGCGCGCGCGTCACGAAGCTGGTCTACCGCATCGACGTGGACACGCTGCACCGCGAGCGGGTGGACGCGCTGGGGACCAACGACATCGGGCGGGTGGAGATCACCACGGCGTCGCCCCTCTGCTTCGACCCGTACCGCATCAACCGCGAGACGGGAAGCTTCGTCCTGATCGACCCCTTCACCCACGCCACCGTGGGCGCGGGGATGATCCGCGCCGGGGTGCGCTCGGCGGAAGAGGAGCGGACGGAGGCTTCGCCCAACGTGGCCTGGGAGGGGTGGAACATCTCCCGCGCGGAGCGCGAGCGCCGCAACGGGCACCGCGCCGCGGTGGTCTGGCTGACGGGCCTTCCCGGGGCGGGGAAGACCACCGCAGCCCGCGCGCTGGAGCGCGACCTGTTCGGCATGGGGTGCTCCACGATGCTCCTGGACGGCGACCAGCTCCGGCACGGGCTCACCGGCGACCTCGGCTTCAGCGCCGAGGACCGGCGCGAGAACGTGCGGCGCGTGGGCGAGGTGGCGAGCCTCTTCTTCCAGCAGGGCTCCATCGTCCTCTGCTCGCTGGTCTCCCCCTTTCGCGCCGACCGCGACCGGGTGCGCGCCATGCTTCCCGAAGGGTCGTTCCTGGAGGTGCACGTGGAGTGCGACCTGGACGAGTGCCGCCGCCGCGATCCCAAGGGCCTCTACGCGCGCGCCGAGCGGGGCGAGATCCCCGAGCTGACGGGGGTGTCGTCGCCGTACGAGGCGCCGGAGAGTCCCGAGCTGGTCCTGCGCACCGACCGCGAGAGCGCCGAAGCATCGGCCGCGCGGCTGCTGCAGCTCCTGCGCGAGCGCGGCGTCCTGGGAGAGACCCATGGGCGGTGAGCCGCGCGTCGTCGTCCGGCCGTCGCCGCTCTGCGCCGAGACGCCCCTGGACGCGCTCGCCGCGGAGATCACCCCCGCGGGGCTGCACTACGTCCGCAGCAACTTCCCCTTTCCGGATCTGCACGCGCGCACCCACCGCATCCGCGTGGACGGCGCCGTGGGGGAGCCGCTCGATCTGGGGATGGACGAGCTGGCCCGCCTCCCCCGCCGTACGGTGGGCGTGACTCTCGAGTGCGCGGGGAACGACCGCCTGACCCTCGCGCCGCTCCCGGCGGGCGAGCTGTGGGGCGGCGGCGCGGTGGCGACGGCGGAGTGGGGCGGCGTCTCCCTTGCGGACGTCCTCGCCCATGCCGGCATGGCGCCCGGGGCCCTGGAGGTGCTGGTGGAGGCGGCCGACGAGGGAGTCGCGGGTGGCAACCAGATCCGCTTCGCCCGCTCGCTGCCGCTGGAGAAGGCGCTGCACGCGGACACGCTGCTGGCCTGGGAGATGAACGGCGAAGCCCTGCCGCCCGAGCACGGCGCGCCGTTGCGGCTGGTGGTTCCCGGCTGGTACGGGATGGCGAGCGTCAAGTGGGTGTCGCGCATCTCCGTGCTCACCGAGCCCTTTGCCGGCTGGTTCCAGCGCGACCGCTACGTGATGGACTACGGCGCAGGCGACCCCATCGTGCCGGTCGCGCAGATGGCGGTGAAAGCCGTCGTCACCGAGCCGCGGGGCGGGGAAGTGCTCGGCACGGGACCGGTGACGGTGGCCGGCTGGGCCTGGTCAGGCACGGGGCCGGTCGTCCGCGTGCAGGTGGCGGTGGACGGGGGCGACGCCTGGGAGGATGCGCGGGTGCACCCGGCCTCCGGCGGCTACCTGTGGCAGCGGTGGGAGTACGAGTGGGCGAGCCGCGCGCCGGGGCGCCACACGTTGCGCGTCCGCGCCCACGACGCGGCGGGGAACGTGCAGCCGGACGCCCCGCGCTGGAACCGCCTGGGTTACGGCGCGAACGGGGCACGCCCGGTCGTCGTCGAAGCGCGCTGATCTGCCAGACACGCTGCACTTTTCGCGAAATCAGGAGTGGGACCGTCCCGATGCATCACCGCTCCACCGCAGTCCGCACACCCTCGTCCGCCGGCACTCCCGCGACGGAGCCGCTCCCCGCCGCGCCGCCGCGGCAGGCGCGAGTGCAGATCCTCCTCTCCACCTACAACGGCGCGGAGTTCCTCCCCGAGCTGCTGGAGAGCCTGGACGCGCAGAGCCTGCAGGACTTCCACCTGCGCGTGCGCGACGACGGCTCCACCGACGGCACGCTGGCGATTCTGGACGAGTACGCCCGCCGCCGGCCCGCCACGGTGGAGCGCGGGGCGCACCTAGGGGTGCCGGAGAGCTTCTTTCGCGCGCTCAACGACGCCGAGCCCGGCGCCGACTTCTTTGCGTACTGCGACCAGGACGACGTGTGGCTGCCGGGCAAGGTGGCCAGGGCGGTCGAGTACCTGTCGCGCGCCGACCCGGCGGTCCCCGCGCTCTACTGCTCCGCGCTCACCCCGGTGGACGTCCACCTGGAGCCGATCAGCAAGCCGCGGAGGACCGTGCGGGCGCTGGATTTCCGCAACGCCCTGGTGGAGAACCAGGTCTCCGGGTGCACCATGATGTTCAACCACGCGGCGTGGGAGCTCCTCACGCGGGGCACGCCGCGGGGTGCGCTGATGCACGACCACTGGGCGTACCTGGTGGTCTCCGCCTTCGGCGCGATCCACTTCGACCCCGAGCCGAGCCTCCTCTACCGCCAGCACCCCCGCAACACGGTGGGAATGCCGCGCGGCCTTTGGTCGCGCGTCCGCGCCTTCCAGAAGCGCCGCGGGATGTCGCCGCTCTTTGTGCAGGCGGAGGAGTTCCGCGCCCTCTACGGCGGCGCGCTGGACGCGGTGCGCCTTGCCGCCCTGGACCGCTTCCTCGCCAGCCGCCGGACCCCGGTCCGCCGGCTCCGCTACGCCCTCCGCCCCGCCACCTACCGCCACCGCCTGGTGGACGACGTGGCGCACAGGCTGATGGTGGCGCTGGGGTACTTTTGAGTGCGTGAGTGCGTGAGCGCGATATATTTGTGAAATTCGGCCTTCGATGCCCACCGGCCGATTCCACCCTGACCGTTCTCCGTAGGGTCCATCCGCTTCCGGCCCTCTTTGAATCATGTCCGTACTCCGTACTTCCACCGAGGGCCTTCGCCACTGGTCGTTCCGCCGCAAGCTGGTCAGCGGCCTCGCGGCGCTGTGTGCGGTCGCTGCGCTCGCGTTGGCTGCCGTCACGTGGAGCGCCGCGTCGGAGCGGGGGATCGCACAGCGGGTCTCTCGTCAGGAGCTGCCTGGACTCGGTCTCGTGCTCAACGTGGACCGAGATGCGCATCAGGTGGTGCTCGCGCTGCACAAGGCAGTCGGGGCGCCCGACGCGGCGGCGCGTAGCCGCTGGCTGGCCACTTACGCCGAGAACGTCACCCAGACGCGTGAGCGCCTGAACACGTACCGGGGTCTCCCCCAGGTGCTCGATGGGAGTGGCGAGCTCCTGGAGATCGCCGGCCGGACGCGGGACTCGCTGCAGATCACCGGCGACGACATCGCGGCCCTGGCACGCGGGGGCCAGCTCGCCGCGGCTGCCGGACGGCTTCCTGAGCTCGACGTGAGATTGGAGCGCCTCAGGGATCCGCTCGGCATCCTGGAGGAAAGGCACGAGTCGGATACCCAAGCTCTCTCTCGCCGTGCGCGGATCGCGGCCTGGGTTTCCTGGGCGGTGACACTCGCTTCCCTTCTCCTGCTCGGCATGGCGGTCGTCGCGATCGCGCGGGAGATGGAGCGCCAGGTAACCGTACCGATCACGCGCCTCGTCGGGGTGGCCGAGCAGCTTGCGCGGGGCGATCTGGATGTGGACGTGGGGCAGGACCGCGAACGGCGAGACGAGATCGGCCGGCTCGCAAGCGCGATGCAGACGACGGTGGAGTCGGAGCGCGAGATCGCGCGTGTCGCGGCGCGTGTTGCCGCTGGGGACCTGTCGGTTCGGGTGACGCCGCGGTCCACACGGGACCGGCTGAGCGCCGCGCTGGCCGAAGTCGTGGAGTCCGAGCGCGAGATGGCGCGCATCGCGGAGCGGATCGCCGCGGGCGACCTGACGGTGACGGTGCCGCGGCGGTCCGGCGAGGATGCACTCAGCGCCGCGCTCACTTCGATGGTGGAGCGGCTCGCGGCCGTGATCGCCGACGTCCGGGCGGGGGCGGAAGTGCTTTCGGGCGCCTCGGGCCAGATGACTCTCACGGCTCAATCGCTGGCCGAGGGCGCGGGCGACCAGGCGGCGGCCGCGCAGGAGACGACGGCCAGCCTCGATGAGATCGGGGCCACCGTGAGCCGGAACGCCGCGGAGAGCAGGGCGGTGGAGCGCAACGCCATGCGCGCAGCCGAAGAGGCGGCGGCAGTCGGCCAGGCGGTGCAGGAGTCCGTAGCGGCGATGCACGAGATCACACAGCGGGTAAGCATCGTCGAGGAGATCGCCGAGCAGACGAACATGCTCGCCCTGAACGCTGCCATCGAGGCTGCTCGTGCGGGGGAGCAGGGGCGTGGGTTCGCGGTCGTGGCGGACGAGGTGAGGAAGCTTGCCGTGCGTGCTCAGCAATCCGCGCAGGAGATCAGGGTACTGGCGGCAGGCAGCATCCAGACCGTGGAACGGTCGAGCGGGCTGATCGTGGCGCTGGTGCCCACCATCCGCCTCACGACGGAGCAGATGCAGAGAGTCGCGGACGCATCGGACGAGCAGACCGCGAGCCTGGGCCAGATCAACCGCGCGATGGAGCAGGTCGACCAGGTCGCTCAATCCAACGCCGCGGCCACCGAGGAACTCGCCGCGACCGCCCAGGAGCTCTCGGCCCAGGCGGAGGCTCTGCAGGAGCGCGTGCGGTACTTCCAGGTGACGAACCGCCTCTAAGTGCGTGAGTGGTTGAAAAGAAAAAAGCATCACACAGAGAACACGGAGGGAACTGCAAGCCACAGAAGAACCCCTCCTGCCGTTCTTTCCGTACCCTCTGTGTCTCTGTGTGAAACCGCCGTTCGTCTTTTCCGCACTAACGCACTAACGCACTCCTTGACACACCCTCCCACCCCCATAGATTCCCGCCCCGCATCTACCGCTCTACATTGCACTTGGACGGAGAGACCCGTTGGCCGCACCTGCCGTGCTCATGCTGGAGGATGGACGCGTATTCGCCGGCGAGTCGTACGGAGCCGGGGGGACGGCGTTCGGCGAGGTGGTGTTCAACACCTCCATGACCGGGTACCAGGAGGTCCTCACCGACCCGTCGTACACCGGCCAGCTGGTGGCGATGACCTACCCGCTGATCGGCAACTACGGCGTCAACCCGGCGGACGAGGAGTCGGCGCGGCCGCAGGTGGCCGGCTTCATCCTCCACGAGGCGCCGCCGATGCACAGCAACTGGCGCGCGACCGAGCCGCTCCACGACTACCTCGAACGCAGCGGCGTGGTGGCGATCCAGGGCGTCGACACGCGCGCCCTCACCCGCCACATCCGCTCGCGCGGGTCGATGCGCGCCGCCATCGCGCCCGCGGACGGGGCGGGCGACGCGCTGCTGGAGCGCATCCTCGCCCAGCCCTCCATGGAGGGATTGGACCTGGCGGACGAGGTTTCCACGCACGAGCGCTACACCGTGACCCCCGCGGGGGAGCGGCGCTTCCGGGTGCTGGCGTACGACTTCGGGGTCAAGAGCAACTCCCTGCAGCTCCTGGCCGAGCGCGGCTGCGAGGTGACGGTGATCCCCTCGCACACGCCGGTGGAGGAGATCGTGGCGGCCGGGGCGGACGGGCTCTTCGTCTCCAACGGCCCCGGCGACCCGGAGGCGGTGCCCCACGCCCTCGACTCCATCCGCGAGCTGGGCGCGCGCGACACGCCGGTGTTCGGGATCTGCCTGGGGCACCAGCTCATCTCTCGCGCCTTTGGGGCGACTACTTACAAGCTCCTGTACGGCCACAGGGGCGGCAACCACCCCGTGCGCCGCGTGAGCGACGGGGCGGTGGAGATCACCTCGCAGAACCACGGCTTCGCGGTGCAGGGGGACGAGAGCGGGGTTCCCGGCGCGCCGGGACTGCGCGTGACCCACGTCAACCTGAACGACGGCACCGTGGAGGGCGTGGAGCACACGGAGCAGCCCGTTTTCTCGGTGCAGTACCACCCGGAGGCGGCGCCGGGGCCGCACGACTCCGTCTATCTCTTTGACCGCTTTGTGGATGAGATGGAGCGCCGGCGCAACCTCGCGGCCGGAGACGCTTGACGGCACGCGGGCGGCGGATTATCCTTCGGTCGTTCTAAATAGCCGTCCCACACCCCCTTAGGCCGTCTTCGCCCGCAACGCGCCCGCTCCGCCCCCTCCGGCCGCAACGATCCAACGTTTGCCTAACCCGGTTTTTTCGCCCTGAAAACGGGTGAATCAGCGGTGCGAATCATTTCCGGCCGTCGCGTGCACGAAGCAGTTCTTCGGGAGGCTCCTCCATCCCGAAGGAGGGCCCCGCGGCTCCTATCCCTCGAGTTGCGCCGCGCGCATCGACCCGGGGCACTGCCCCAGCATCAACCCCCCCAGGAGGAAGTTTCATGACCAAGGCGGATCTGGTACAGAAGGTCGCCGACACGATCGGCCCCGGCATCACGAAGCGCGACTGCGCGGTGGTGGTGGATTCGTTCCTGAACTCCATCAAGGACGCCATGGCGGATCACCAGAACATCGAGATCCGAGGGTTCGGCACCTTCAAGGTCCGTGAGCGCAAGAGCCGTCTGGCGCGCAACCCGCGCACCGGCGACCCGGTGGAGGTGCCGCCGCGCGCCGTGCCGGTGTTCAAGCCGTCGAAGGAGCTCCGCGCCCTGGTGGAGGAGAAGGTGCTGGAGGTTTGAACGGAAGTGCTAAGTGCCAAGTGCTAAGTGCTGAATTGCGAGGACTTAGGACTTAGGACTTAGGACTTAGCACTTAGCACTTCCTGATCGCCCGGCGCAGTGCGACCGCCCGCCCCGAGACCCGGGGCGGGCGTTTTTCTTGCGTGCCCCGGCGGGTGTCCTCCACTGGAGCTTCCCGCCATGCCGCAGTCGTTCGACCCGCGCGACGCACGCGCCCCGCGCTCCCACTCCGCGCGCTCTTTAGGTCCGTACGAGACCGCCTACGACACCCGCCGTGGCTACACCGAGGCGGACGGTCCGGCCGAGCGCCCCATGCGCCACGACGAGGACGAGGTGTGGCGCGGGCGGGGGCGGGACGAGCGGTAGCACGCCTCTGGCACACCTCCTGCCCGGTCGGCCCGCTGAACCCGGACCGGAGATCGTATGCTGATTCAGGAAGTGCTGACCGACCTTTCCCCGGCGGAAGTGATCGACCGGGCGCGCGAGTTCTTCAACATGCGCTTCTCGCCCTACGGCGGCTTCACGGCCGACGAGGGCCCCACGCACATCACCTTCAACACCGAAGCGGGCGACGTGGCGGTCGGCATAGGGACACAGGAGGGGCGCACGATGGTGCGCGCCTCCACCTCGCGCCTGCACCACGAGGTCTCGCAGTTCCTCATCACCATCGCCCCTCCCGAGGAGGTCCGGCAGAACGTGCCCGGGCCAGGGGCGTCCGGGGCCGGGTAATCCGGTGGGGAATGGGGAATGGGGAATGGGGAATGGGGAATGGGGAATGGGGAATGGCGGAGAGCCGAGCCATTTGTCATCCTGAGCGAAGCGCTTCTCCGTCCTCGCCCGGGCTGTGAACCATGGCGCGAGGCGAAGGATCTACTGCGCTTTCCGAGAGGCTCGTAGTTACCCGCGGTCCTCTCGCCTATCCGGCTAGATCCCTCGCTCGCCGCAGGAGTACGGCGTGTGACGCTCCACACCCGTCCGGCGGCTTTCTCAGGATGACATTGACTGAGGGAAGCTCGCCCCATTCGCCATTCCCCATTTCCCCATTCCCGGCTTTCCGAACTCCGCCGCCTCCGCGGTGTACCCCGTACGTCCCACGCATGCACCCTCCCCGCGGCGGAGCCTGGATGATCGTTCGCACCCTCTTCTTCGCCACGTACCGCGACCTCGCGGGGACGGACGAGCTCGCGGTGGAGCTGCCGGCGGGCGCGCGCGTCGTGGACCTGGTGCGGCAGCTGCGCGCGGGGGGCACCGCGCTCTCGTCGCTCCCAGAATCGCCGGTGGTGGCCGTGAACATGGACTACGCGCCCGCCGCCACTGCGCTCCGCGATGGCGACGAGGTGGCGCTCATTCCGCCGGTGGCGGGGGGCTGACGTGGGGGCAAGCTACGCCGCCGTGGTCGCCGAGCCGCTCGACGCCGCACGCATCCTCGCCGATACGCTCTCCCCCGAGGACGGGGCGGCGCTCCTCTTCTGGGGCGTGGTGCGCAACGAGAACGACGGGCGCGCCGTGACCCAGCTCGAGTACCACGCCTACGAGGCGATGGCCGAGCGCGAGCTCCTCCGCATCGCCGACGAGGCGCGCGAGCGGTGGGGGACGGGCGACATCCGGGTCGTCCACCGCGTGGGGCTGCTGGAGGTGGGGGAGGCGAGCATCGCCATCGCCGTGGCGGCGCCGCACCGGGGGGAGGCGTACGAGGCCAGCCGCTACGTCATCGAGCAGGTAAAGCAGCGCGTGCCCGTGTGGAAGCGCGAGGGGTACGCGGAGGGGGCGCACGAGTGGGTCCCCGGCTTCACCCCGGCGGCCGGATGACGCGCCTGGTGCAGCTCGGCGGCGTCCTGCCGGTGGTGGCCGAGAACGCCATCCCGGAGCACGGGCCGATGACGGACGGCTTCGGCCGCCGCATCGAGTACCTCCGCATTTCGGTGACGGACAAGTGCAACCTCCGCTGCGTCTACTGCATGCCGGAGGAAGGCCTCCCCTGGCTGCGCCGCGACGAGCTCCTCTCGTACGAGGAGATCGGCGAGATCGTGCGGACGATGGCCGGGCTGGGGCTGCGCCGCGTCCGCATCACCGGGGGCGAGCCGCTCGTACGCCGCGACCTCCCGTCGCTGGTGCGCATCCTCCGTGCGATCTCCGGCATCGAGGACATCGCCCTTTCCACCAACGCCGTCCTCCTGGGCGAGCACGCGGACGCGCTGCGCTCCGCGGGGCTGGACCGCGTCAACGTCTCGCTCGACTCGCTGATCCCCGAGCGCATCGACGCCATCTCGCGGCGTGCGGGCTCCGCGCGGGCGATTCTGGACGGGCTGGAGGCGGCGGAGCGAGCCGGGTTCTTCCCCATCAAGGTCAACTGCGTGGTGATGCGCGGGAGGAACGACGACGAGGTGGAGGCGTTCGCCGCCATCACGCGCGAGCGGCCCTGGCACGTCCGCTTCATCGAGGTGATGCCCACCGGCGACAACCTGGGCGTGTCGCAGGACGAGTACGTGTCGTCGGAGGAGACGCTGGGGCGGATCGCCCGCATCGGCGACCTGCGGCCGGTGGCGGGGCCGCGCGGCAACGGGCCCGCGAAGTACTACGCCTTCGACGGCGCGGCGGGAACGGTGGGCGTCATCACGCCGATGAGCCACAACTACTGCGGCACCTGCAACCGCATGCGCCTCACCGCCGACGGCCAGCTCCGCCCCTGCCTCTTTGGCGATCTCCACACCGCCCTCCGCGATCCGCTCCGCCGCGGCGAGCCCCTGGAGCCGCTGATCCGCCACACCCTGCGCATCAAGCCCGAGCGCCACTGGCTGGTGCAGGGCAGCGACGAGGGGAGCGGCGGGCTGCGGGCGCTGAGTCAGGTGGGGGGGTAGGGGACGGCGCGTAACGCGGACGGCGGCGCGGAGGCGGGCACGGGCAGCCACATGGGGCGGCCCCTACGATGTTCCGGTGCGAAGGGCGGGGGTCGAGGTGGGGGAGAGGGCGGGCGCGATGAATCGCGCCCCTACAACGAATTTTCCCCCCCGAGTCCCCAGCCCGGAGCCCGGTCCCGTTCTTTGGGTGGCGCGTCAGGTACCCGTGCCAGCGCGGCATCGTAGCTCGCGCGGTCGCCCCGAGCTGCGCGCGCGGCAAGGTAATCCTCCGTCATCAGCGCAGACATCTTCTCGGCGACGGCGGTGGCGATGAACTGATCGATCGAGATTCCCTCTCGTGAAGCAAGCTCGCGGACCTGCTTATGGAGCGACTCGGGGAGCCGCAGGCTCAGCGTGGTCATTTTAGCTCTCCGATTTTCTTCAGGAACGCCGATGAGCGACAGTAGCAGGAACGCGATACCGTTGCGGGAGCGCAGCCCCCGCAACAAGGATGTTCGTGTCGATGACGATCTGCGGCGGAGGCATGCGACATCGTAGGCGAGACAATGCGTGAGGTCAACGGAGAAGCGCCCGCCATAAGCGGGCGCTTCTCCAATTAGCGGCACTGCCGCGGATCACGCCCCCGCGCCGACGGCTTCCTCCGCCGTCACCGCTTCGGGGGACAGGGTGTCCATGAAGGAGCTGACGGAGAAGACGGCGTTGCCGGGGCCGGCGACGCCGTAGCCCGGGGGCGGCTTCAGGCCGTGCTTCTCCAGCGTCTCGCGGTAGACCTCCAGGAGGCGGATGTGGTACTCGAGCGGGGCGCCCTCCGGGTTGTCTTTGCCGAGCGGGGTGGAAGGCTCCGGGCACCAGGTGGTGAAGCGCGGCGTGATCCCGCGCGACATGAAGTGGTCGAGGCCCTCCGCCGTGGAGGCGATCGCTTCGTCGATGGTGGCGAACCCGAACGGCTTCGCCATCTCCACCCCGGCGACGAAGTTGGGGATCACGTAGCGCGGCCCGAACACCTCCGCCGCGTCGAAGATTCGCCGGTGCCACTCCTCGCGGCCCACGTAGCGCTCCTTGCCCGGGCAGATGATCTCGAACAGCCGCTTGTCCCACACCTCGTAGTTGGGGTGGTAGATGCGGATGCCGTAGTCGAAGTAGCGCTGCACGTCCTCACGCGGCAGCGCCTGCGCCACCACCTTGCCGATCCACCGGCCGGGGAAGCGCTCCTCGATTGCCTGCGCGTAGCGGCCGTAGAAGTCGGCCTCGGCCAGGCCGTCCACCTTCGACGTCACCGAGCCGCCCGTGAGGGTGTAGGCCTGCGAGACGCGCGCGGTGTCGTAGCGGTCGATGATGGCGAGCGCCTCCAGCACGTCGTCCACGGGCTTGACGCCGGTGTAGGGGCGGCCTTCCTGCTTGTGCTGGCGCCAGTTGTGGTTGATGTCGCAGTACTGGCACTCCTCCTTGGCGCCAAAGTACTGGCAGAGCCGCAGCACCGTCAGGTAGATCAGGTAGCCCCACTGGATGGTGGGCGCCGTCTCCATCACCGTTTTGCCGTTGGCGAGGTCGTGGCGGTAGTACTCCGGCATCGGCGGCAGCGCGACGTCGGCGATGACGCGGCCGTCGAGCCACATCTGCAGCGTCCCCGATTCGCCGCGCGTGATGCGGTACGGCGAGTCCGGGTTGGTGCGCACCGAGACGATGGTGCGGCGCAGCTCCCACGGGCCGCCGGTGAGCGCGACCTCTTCGGGGGGGCGGCGGATGGCGGCGGTGCCCAGCTCCTTCAGCGGCTTCTGGTCGAAGGAGAAGATGAAGTACGACTTCGGCTTGACCTCGCCCTCCAGGTTGTCGCTGAGCGCCGAGTCGTCGAACGCGATCCCCGTGCGCAGGAGGTCTTCCTTGAGCACCGCCTCCCGCGGAATGTGCGGAAAGCGGGCGATCAGTCCTTCTACCTGCTCGGTACGTGTATTCATCAGGGTTCCGTGTAGGACCGAATGGCAGAAACAGGTGCGTTGGTGCGTTAGTGCATCAGTGTGCGCGAACCGCTGATTCCCAACGCACTTACGCACATCACGCGCTAACGCACTTCGTTTCCCGGATGCGACGCGCGCAGAAGGCGATCCCGCACTCCCGCCCATTCCTGCTCGTCCGGCACGCGCTCCACCAGGATTCTTTCGTACCCCTCTGCGTCGAGTTCGTGCAGCGTGGCGTAGAGGCGGGCGGCGTAGCCGGCCGGGTCCGGGCGCATGCGGATGACGCGGGCGCCGGGGTACTCCGCGCCGCTGTACGAGAGGACGGCCGTGCGCTCGCCGTAGGTGCGGCTGTCGATGCGCATGGGGAGGAAGGCCTCCACGCCTGGCCCGGCCGCCACCAGCGCCACCAGGCCCGTCGGCTCGGGGTCGATCAGGCGGAGCTGGGCGCGCGGGGCGTAGTGCCGGTCCATGCGGCCGGGGGAGGGAAGGGCGGCGCCCGGCTGCTCCTTTGGCCCGCCCGCGATCAGCACCACGCCGAGCACCTCCGAGAGCTCCTCCTGCGTCACGGTGCCGGGGCGCAGGATGGTCGGTGTTGGGGATGCCAGCGAAACTACCGTGGACTCAATGCCCAGCGTGCACGGGCCGCCGTCCACCACCACGTCCACCGCGTCGCCCAGGCTGCGCACCACGTGGCCGGCGGTGGTGGGGGAGACCTCGCCGGAGCGGTTCGCGCTCGGCGCGGCGACGGGGATGCCCGCGGCGGCCAGCAGCGCATGCGCCACCGGGTGCCCCGGCACGCGGAGGGCCACGTTGGGGAGCCCCGCCGTCACCGCGTCCGGCACGTGCGCGGCCCTGGGGACGACCAGGGTGAGCGGGCCGGGCCAGAAAGCAGCCGCCAGGCGCTCCGCCGCGACCGGCCACTCCGCGGCCAGCGCGCGCGCCGCCTCCGCGTCGGCGGCGTGGACGATCAGCGGGTTGTAGTCGGGGCGCCCCTTGGCGGCGAAGATGCGCGCCACCGCATCGGGATCGAGCGCGTTGGCGCCCAGCCCGTACACCGTCTCGGTAGGGAAAGCGACGAGCCCGCCGCCCCGCAGCGCCTCCGCCGCGGGCTCCAGATCGGCCGCGTCCGGAGCGCCTGGATCGATCGATAAGATCTTCATTCAGCCAAAGATTACGGTGCCCGTTGAGCCGTGCGGGATGCGCCCCGTCCGGCATGCGCTTTGCCTGTCGAAACCGTGGAGAACGTCGGCCGATGTGCGGCTCCCCGAAGGCGCGTGCGCGACCCCGGGACACCTCCAGACGCGACGCTCAGCAACCCGAAAGACCGGCGGAGACGCACAGCGCAAAAGGAGGGACCGATGTTCGTGATGTTCATGGCCGGGCTCTGGATCGTGATGTTCGTGGCACCCGTCGTACTGCTCGTCGCGCTGCTTCCCGCCGGGCGCGATTGCCCCCGCTGCGGCGGCGAGACGCTGTCGATCCGCTCCAAGATGCTGCAGCCGGTGCGCCGCTTCCTCAGCCAGCGCTGGTGCATCGCCTGCGGCTGGGAAGGAACCACTCGCAACCACCTGCATCCGCAGCCCGTACCCAGCCTGGAGCTGGTGCGCGCGGAGGCCGACGAGGCGGACGATGACGCCGTGTGGCGCGGCGAGCAGCGAGACAACCCGCTGCGCTAACCCCGGGCGAGGTCTGGAAGACGCGGGTGGAACTGGCAAACGGCCGCTCCACCCGCGTTTTCCGTTCCCTCGTCACGCCACGCCGTCCCCCACCACCACGCGTACCACGCGGTCCGGGTGGAAGCGCTCGCGGGCGATGCGCTGCACGTCCTCCGCCGTCACCGCCTGCACGGCGGCGGGGTAGCGGTCCCAGTAGTCGTGCGGCAGCCCGTACGCCTCCAGCGTCCCGAGCCGGCTCGCCACCTGGCCCGGCGTCTCGAAGGCCCGGGGGAGGGAGAGGACCATGGCGTCGCGGGCGCGCCGCAGCTCGTCCTCGTCCACCGGCTCATCGGCCATCCGCCGCATCTCGCGGAGCATCTCCTCCACGGCTCCGGCGGTCACCTCCACGTCCACGGCGGTGTGCGCCGTCCAGCCGCCCCGCGCGATGCCGGCCGAGAACGCGGAATTGGCGCCGTAGGTCCACCCCTTCTCCTCGCGGAGGTTGGCCCCCAGACGGCCGGTTATGGTGCTGCCGCCCAGGATGTAGTTGGCGACCGCGCCGCGCACCCAGTCCGGCGAGCGGCGGTCGATGCCGCGCCCCGCGATGCGGATCTCCGACTGCGCCGCGTCGTCCCACGGCACCGCGACCAGCTGGCCCGCGGCCGCCGGCGTGTCGCCGTCCTCGGCGGGGTACGCGACCGGCGGCGCCTCCCCCATCCACCCCGCGAACGCCGCTTCGAGCATCTCGCGCAATGCGCCCGGCTCGAAGTCGCCTGCGGCCACGAGGTATGCGCCGGCGGGGCGGTAGTGGCGCGCGTGGAAGTCCACCAGCTCGTCCCTCGTCACCCCGGCGATTCCCTCCGCCGTGCCGAAGGAGGGACGGCCGTACGGATGATCGGCTCCGAAGACTTCCAGCGACACGCGGTCGTCGGCCACGTTCCCGGGCTCGTCCTCGCGGGCGACGAGGGCGTCCAGCGACTCGTTCCTGATCCGCTCCACCTCCGCGTCAGGAAAGGAGGGGCGGGTGATGATCTCGGCGAGCAGCTGGATCCCTTCCTCCAGCGTCTCGTGGAGGAGCACCGCCTCGGCTTCGGCGTAGTCGTGGCCGACGTTGGCGTGCAGGAGGGCGCCCAGATAGTCCACGCGGGCGTTGAGCTCCTGCGCGGTCTGGAGCTCCGTGCCCTCGGTGAGGAGGTGTCCGACCAGCGCGGCCGTCCCGGGGCGCTCGCGCGGCTCCGCGGCGGAGCCGGCCGGGATCGCCAGGCGCAGCACCACCTGCGGGATCTCGCCCATGCGCGCCGCGATCACGCGCAGCCCGTTCGACAGCGTATATCGCTCCGGACGCGGAACGCGGGGCGCGGGCGGCGCGCCGATGGATGGCGCGGGGAGGAAGGCGGGGCTAGGCGGCATCCTGGACCTCCTCGTCGGCCTCGTCCGACAACACCAGGAGCGTGACGCCGCGCATTTCATCGAGGTACTGCGCCGCCACGCGCTCCACGTCGTCCGCCGTGATCGTGTCGTACAGTGCGGAGACGCGGTTGAGGGCTTCCGCGTCACCGAGCACGGTGGCGGCGTAGGCCAGCGCGTCGGCCCGCTCCTCCACCGTGGCGAGCTGCCCCACGTGGTCGCGCCGCACCCGGCGCACGGCGCCCACCACCTCGTCGTCCCCCACGTCGCCGCGGGCAACCTGGTCCAGCGCGTGGCGGATGGCGGCGTCCACGGTGTCCACGTCCACCCCCGACCGTGCGGTGGAGACGATGCCGAAGATGCCGCACAGCGCAGTCGGGTACAGATAGGTGTCCACGTCCTGCGCGAGCTGCCCCTCGCGTACCAGCGCCCGCTGCAGCCGCGAGCTCTCGCCGTCCGCCAGCAGGTAGGCGAGGACGTCGAGCGCCACCCAGTCGCGCGTCCCGTAGCCGGGCACCGCCCACGCGCGGTACGTCCGCGGAAAGGAGACGGCGTCCTCCATCGTCTCGCGCACCCCGACGGCCGGGAGTGCGTCGGTCCGCGGCGCATCTGGAAGCTCGGGGCCGGCCGGCAGGTCGCCGAAGTAGCGCTCGGCCAGCGCGAAGGCATCCTGGGCCGAGATGTCGCCCGCGAACACCAGCACCGCGTTGCCGGCGGTGTAGTACGTCGAATAGAATGTGCGCGCGTCCTCCAGCGTCGTCGCCTCCAGGTCCGGCGTGTAGCCGATGGTGGGCCAGGAGTACGGGTGCCCGCCTGGGAAGAGGAGCTCGTGCAGCCGCTCGTCGGCCAGGCCGTACGGGCGGTTCTCGAACGTCTGGCGGCGCTCGTTGATCACCACCCCGCGCTGCACCTCTAGCGTTTCCTCGGTGAGCGTGGGGAGGAAGAAGGCCATCCGGTCGCGCTCCAGCCAGAGCGGAAGCTCCACGGCGTGCGAGGGGACCGTCTCGTAGTAGTTGGTGCGGTCGAGCCAGGTGGAGCCGTTGTTGGTGCCGCCCACCCGCTCCAGCAGGTCGTCGAAGTCGCCCTTGGGGGCGTGCTGCGAGCCCTCGAACATCAGGTGCTCCAGCAGGTGGGCCAGTCCCGTGCGCCCCGGCCGCTCGTCACGCGACCCTACGCGGTACATGAGGTGCACGGCCACCAGCGGCGCGGTGCGGTCTTCGTGGGCCACGATCCGCATCCCGTTGCGCAGGACGTGCGTGCGCGACTCGATGCGGAACGGGGTGTCGTGGGTATCCTGCACGTCGGTTCGTCTCCGGGTTGCTCGCTTCGCCGGCGCACGGCGCGCCCTGTGCGAAGGGGCCGAATCTAACACTTCGGGGCCCGTTCCGCTCCCGCGCCGCGCAACAGGCGGCGCGCAATCTTCATCCGCCGCATGCCATGAGCCAGACCGACCTTCCGTCCGCCCGAGCGCGGGCGCTGCTCCGCGTCCTGGGGCGCCTCCCGCAGGGCGCGCTCTCCCGCGCCTTCGGCCGCATCGCGGACGCGCCCCTCCCGCGCCCGCTGCGCCGCCCCGTCCTGGGCGCCTTCGCCCGCGCCGTGGGCGCCGACGTCAGCGAGTGCGAGCTGCCCCTGGAGGAGTACCCGTCGCTGAACCGCTTCTTCGTGCGCAAGCTCAGGGACGGCGCGCGCACCTGGCCCGCAGACCCGCGCGTCGCCGCCTCCCCGGTGGACGGCGTGTTCGGGCAGGTGGGGCGGGTGGCGGAGGGGAAGCTGATCCAGGCCAAGGGGCGCCAGTACACGCTGGCCGGCCTGCTGGACGACGGCGCGGAGTGGGAGCGCTTCGAGGGCGGCGCCTTCGCCACCATCTACCTGAGCCCGCGGGACTACCACCGCATCCACTCGCCGTGCGGGGGCGTGGTGCCGCGCGCGCGCCACATTCCCGGCGCGCTCCTCCCGGTGAACGCCCCCGCCGTGGCGCACCTCCCCGACCTCTTCGCCCGCAACGAGCGCCTGTTGGCTTACATCGACGGCCCCCTCGGCCGCGTGGCGATGGTGGCGGTGGGCGCCTACAACGTCGGCCGCATCTCCGCCGCCTTCGACCCGGCCTGGAACGCTCCGGCCGGCTCATCGTCGTGGGTCACCAACCGCCGCGGCCTCGCGGCGGCCACCAAGAGCTACGACCCGCCCGTCCCCATCGCGCAGGGCGACGAGATCATGACCTTTCACCTGGGCTCCACCGTAGTGCTGGTGTTCGAGCCCGGCCGCGTGGAGCTGGCGGAGGGGAGCGTGGCGGGTGCGCCGGTGCGGCTGGGGAGCGCGATCGGCCAAGCTTGACTCGCGCTTGATCCGGGACTATCCGTGAGGGGCATCGCTGGCGCACCGGTGCTCCCGCACGGCCGTGCCGTACTCCGGATCCCGCCCATTTACACGCTCCCCAAAACAGGTTTGGTGAAACATGGCAGACGAAGAGGTCGATGTCGCGATCGTCGGAGCCGGCGTCTCGGGCGTCTACAGCGCCTGGCGCCTCAAGCGGGCCGACCCGAGCCGCAGGATCGTCGTCTTCGAGGGCGGCAACCACGTCGGGGGGCGGCTGCTCTCGGTGCGCCCGCCGGACATCAAGGACATGGTCGCGGAGCTGGGCGGGATGCGCATCCTCCCGGCGGTGCAGCCCCTCATCAGGAAGCTCCTCCAGGCGCTGAACGACGAGTTGCCGGCGGGGCAGCAGATCGAGACCTACGACTTCCCGGTGGACAAGCCGCAGAACATCGCCTACCTGCGCGGCGTGCACCTGCGGAACTCCGACTTCACCACCAACCCGCGCAAGGTGCCGTACCACCTCAGCTTCCTGGAGCGGGGCGGTACGGCCGGCAGCATCATCATCAACGCCATCGAGCAGATCGTCCCGGGGATCACCAGCCCGGGGCTAAGCGAGCAGCAACGCCGCGAGATGGTGAAGGGCGCCACCTTCGCCGGGCTCCCGCTCTACCAGCAGGGCTTCTGGAACGTGCTGCTGCGCGTCATCAGCTGCGAGGGGTACGAGCTGGGGGTGGACGCGGGGGGCTACAACTCCACCCTCTTCAACTGGAACGCCGCCGACGCGATCCCCTGGTACCTCTCCGACTTCGGTGTGGACGCCCGGTACAAGGGCTTCAAGCAGGGCTTCCAGCAGGTCCCCCTTTCGCTCGCGCAGCTCTTCGGCCCCGACGGCATCCGCCTGGACACGCGGGTGGACGGCTTCGACGCGGCGGGCGACGGGTTCGAGCTGCGGGTGGGCGGGAAGACGGTGCGGGCGGGAACGCTCATCCTGGCCATGCCGCGCCGGTCGCTCGACCTGCTGGCGCCGGCGAGCCCGCCGCTCCAGGAGATCCGGGAGCTCATCTCGAGCGTCACGCCCCGGCCGCTGTTCAAGCTCTTCACCACCTACAGCAACCCGTGGTGGCGATCCGCGGGGTCCGCCGGGCCCGACGGCAAGTTCATACCCGTGGAGTCCGGCCGCTCCGTCACGGACCTCCCCGTGCGCCAGACCTACTACTGGCCGAACGACGACGGCACGCCCGCGACGGAAGGACCGGCGATGCTGATGGCCAGCTACGACGACGGAACGAACATCGGCTACTGGGACGGCTTCCGTCCGCGCCGCCGGCAGGCCTGGCAGGAGGGGAAGGAGGTGGCGGACGTGGAAGAGCCCCACCTGGGCGACGACTGCGAGGGGCACCCCGACCTGGCGTGGTGCCAGTACAAGGCCCCGCGCCGGATGGTGAAGGAGGTGGCGCGCCAGCTCGGCATCATCCACGGGCTCAGCTACACCCCCGACGTGCGCAACGCCGCGTTCCGCGACTGGGGGGACGACCCCTTCGGCGGCGGGTGGAACAGCTGGAACATCGGCGTACAGAGCTGGGACGTGAAGGAGCGGATCGTCCAGCCCTTCGACGGCCGCGCGCTCTACATCTGCGGCGAGGCCTACTCCGACGCGCAGGGGTGGGTGGAAGGCGCGCTGCAGACGGCGGACATGATGCTCGCGAAGCTCGGCCTCGCACCCCTCTGACCTCGCACGGAAGCAGCGAGAAAGCTTCATCGCCGTCCCCCCGCACCCATACACGCCAACACCCCCTCCCCCGGGCAGTATCGGGGGAGGGGGATGTGTCGCGGGGCGACGCTGGGGGAGAGGGCCCTTCCTACCCCTCCACGAACTCCTCCACGAAGAACCGCGGCGACAGGCCTTCGCCGGTTGCGTGCACCAGGAGCTCGTTCCAGTCCAGCGAGGCGCCGGGGCGAAAGATGCGCTCGCGAAAGAAGCGGCCCACCGGCTCCTCCCCCGCGATGCTGCGGCCGCGCGGGATGCCGCGGCGCGCGGCGGCGGACATCTGTGACGCCATCAGCTCGCCCAGCAGGTAGTTGTGGTAGTAGACCGGGGCGCCGCTGAGGTGGATCTTGGAGGCCCAGTCCGGCTCGTCTCGGCCGTCGGGGCGGCGCACCATCTGGAGGCGCTCCACCAGGTCCCACCAGAGCGCGTTCAGGTCGGGGCGGTCCGGGTCGCGGTACAGCTCGCGCTCGAAGTACGCCATCACCAGCATCCAGCGCGCGGCCACCAGCATTGCGGCGCGGAGCTGCGCGCGCACGTCGTCCGCCTCGTCGTCGCCCAGGCCGGCGCCCATCACCTCGCGCAACCAGGAGGGGTCGCGCGTGAGGCGGCCCATGTACATGGCGACCGCCTCGGTCGTCAGAATGTGCGCGGGGCCGCGGACGATGAAGGGAAGGTCGCGCGGCACGTAGCTGTCGTACACCGCGTGGCCCAGCTCGTGGAGGAGGGTGCCCATCCACTTCTCGTTGGGGCGCATGTTGCACAGGATGCGCACGTCGCCCTCGCGGTCCACGTCGATGCAGAAGGCGTGCTGGTCCTTGCCCTCGCGCTCGTACAGGTCGCTGCGCGCGAGCACGTCGTCCGCGGGGAGGCCGATGCCGCGAAAGAAGTCGGCGGCGATCCTCACCGAGTCGTGGTCGCGGAAGACGTCGTCCAGCTCCACGGTGCCTACGCCGGGCGCTTCCTGGCCGAAAGGGTCTTCCCAGTGCCAGGGGCGGAGCGCCTCGGCGGCGACGCCGAAGCGGGCGGCGAGGCGCGCGTCCAGCTCGTCGCGGAAGCGGCGATAGGGTGCGTCCGTGCGGTCGCGGAACTCGTCCAGGATGGCAAAGAGCCGCTCCTCGTCCAGCTCCTGCAGGCGCAGCTCCATCACGTAGTAGTCGGGAAAGCCGAGCGAGCGCGCCGCGGCGTTCCTGCGCCGCACCAGCTCGCGCAGCGGCTCGGCCACCTCGCGTCCGATCTGCTTGCTCGCCTCCCACGCCTCGCGCCGGGTGGCCACGTCGCGCTCGTCGCGCAGGACGTCCAGGAGCTGGTTGTTGGTGGCGCGCTCGCCGGCAAAGGTGGCGCGGAACTCGGTGAAGGTCTGCTCCAGCTCCGTGGCGCGGCGCACCAGGTCCTCGATGGTCTCGGGCGGGAGCTGGTTGCCCGTGTACTCGTTGTCCAGCAGCACGAGCTGGCGGCGGAGCAGGGGATCGCGCACGTCCTCGCTGGCGAGCCAGGTGCGCACCAGGCGCGCGTTGGTCGCGTCCGCGTACACCGTCTTGTACGCGGCGCGGGCGCGGGCGGAGCGCTCGTGCGCCTGCGGGTCCGCGCCGGTGGCCGCGTCCCACGCCGCCAGGTTCGACTCGCGCATCAGCGGCGCGATCCGCTCCACGTGCCCGTCGATGAAGGCGCGGACCTCCGCCTCAGCCGTCGTCGCGCCCGGTGAGATCACCGGAGCTCCTCGTACAGCGCGGCGATCGCCTCCGCGCCCACGTGGAAGTTCTCCACCGACATCCACTCGTTGGGCGCGTGCGCGTTCTCGCCGGGCAGCCCGAAGCCGATCAGGACCACCGGCGCGTTCAGCGTCTCCTGGAACGACTGCACGATGGGGATGGAGCCGCCCTCGCGGATCATCACCGGGTCCTTGCCGTAGGCGCGGGCCAGGGCGCGCTTGGCCGCGTCGAACACCTTCCCCTCCGGCTCCGCGAACCAGGGTTGCCCGCCGTGCAGCGCCTCCACCTGCACCGTGACCCCTTCCGGCGCCAGCGACCTGATGTGGTCGATGAAGATGCGCTCGATCTCCTTGTAGTCCTGGTCCGGCACCAGGCGCATGGAGACCTTGGCCATGGCGCGCGCGGGGAGCACCGTCTTGGCGCCTTCACCCGTGTAGCCGGAGAGGAGGCCGTTGACGTCCAGCGTGGGCCGCGCCCAGATGCGCTCCACCGAGCCGTACCCCGCCTCGCCGCCCAGCGCCGGCGCGCCGACCTCCTCGCGCAGGCCTTCCTCCTCGAACGGCAGCGCGGCGATGGCGGCGCGCTGCTCCGCCGTCAGCTCACGCACGCGGTCGTAGAAGCCGGGGATGGTGATGCGCCCCTGCTCGTCGTGGAGCTGCGAGAGGATGCGCGCCAGGACGAGCGCCGGGTTCACCACCGCGCCGCCGTACGCGCCGGAGTGCAGGTCCACCGACGGCCCCTGCACGCGCACCTCCATGTACGCCAGCCCGCGCAGCCCCACCGTGATCGACGGCAGGCCCGGCGCGAACATCGTCGTGTCCGAGATCATCACCGCGTCGCAGCGCAACCGCTCCACGTGCTCCTTGAGAAAGGCGCCCAGGTTCGGCGAGCCGACCTCTTCCTCGCCCTCCACCAGGAAGACGACGTTCACCGGCAGCGAGCCATTCTCCGCCAGGTGCGCCTCCACGGCCTTGAGGTGGAGGTACACCTGCCCCTTGTCGTCCACCGAGCCGCGCGCGTAGATGCGCCCGTCCGTCACCACCGGCTCGAACGGGGGCGACTTCCACTCGTCGAGCGGCTCGGGAGGCTGCACGTCGTAGTGGCCGTAGACCAGCAGCGTGGGTGCGCCCTCGGCCCCACGCCACTCGCCCACGACGACGGGGTTGCCGGCGGTCGCTACGACGTCCACCGTCTGCAGCCCCACCTCGCGCATGCGGCCGGCGAGCCACTCCGCGGCGCGGGCGGTGTCTTCGCGGTGCTCGGTCTTGGCGCTGATGCTGGGGATGCGGAGCCAATCGATCAGCTCTTCGAGGCTGCGCTCGCGGTTGCGCTGCAGGTAGTCGGAAACGGCCATCGTCGATGCGCTCGGCTGCGGTTCGGGTTGCTCCCTCGGGCGGAGGCGCCCGCGGACGGCGAATATAGTGCCCGCGCGCTGCTTCGCCACCGGCACCCGGCGGGCGCGTGGCTTGCACCGCCGGCACCGTTCCCAATCACCGGAGGTGCGCGATGGCGGCAGGCCCCGATCCCAACCGCTGGACCGAAACAGACCCCCAGGCCACCAACGGCGGCGTGGGCGACCCCAAAACCTCGCGCCTGGGCCTCTCCAGCACGGCGATCACGGTGATCGCCCTGCTCATCCTAGCCTTCGTGGCGGCGGTCCTGATCTTCTGACAACAGCCTCACACAGAGCCACGGAGGGGAACAGAAAGAAGGGAGAAGAACAAGCTATTCCTCCTGCCCTTCTTGCTGTGTATCTCCGTGGCTCTGTGTGAGGTCTGTTCAGGTGCTGATCTCGCTCAGGCGCAGGCGGATCTGGAGCCGCTGCGCCGCGCCGTCCGGGCCGGGGCGCAGCACGGTGAGCGTCGCGGTCGTCCCGGCCTGCTGCGCGCGCAGGAAGCGGCGCAGGTCACCGGACGAGTTGATCGCCACGCCGTTGATCTGGGTGATGATGTCCGCCACCTGCAGCCCGGCCTCGGCCGCGGGAGTGCCGCGCCCCACGCCGCGCAGGATGATGCCGCGCTGCACCGGCAGACCGAACTGCGCTGCGATCTCCGGCGTGACGTCCGCCGGCACCACGCCGATGTACGCGCGGCGCACCCGCCCCGTCGCCACGATCTGGCGGGCGATCTCGTTGGCCAGGTTGATGGGGATGGCGAAGCCGAGCCCGCTCGCCGTGCCGCCGCTGGTGGGGTCGCGCAGCACCACGGTGTTGATGCCGATCACCTGGCCGCGCGAGTCCAGCAGCGGCCCGCCCGAGTTGCCGGGGTTGATGGCGGCGTCGGTCTGGATCAGGGGCTCGAACTGCTCGTCGATGCTGCGATTGATGGCCGACACCACCCCCGTCGTCACCGTGCGCTCCAGCCCGAACGGGTTGCCGATGGCCACCGCGGTCTGCCCCACCGCCAGCCGGTCCGAGTCGCCGAGCGGCGCGCTGGGGAAGTTGGAGCCCGGGATCTGCACGACCGCGATGTCCACGCTGGGGTCGCGGCCGCGCACGGTTCCCAGCAGCATCTGCCCGTTCTGCAGCCCCACCCGCACCGTCTGGCTGTTGCCCACCACGTGGGCGTTGGTGATGATCGTGCCGTTGCGGTTGACGATCACCCCCGAGCCCGATCCGCCCTCGGTCGCGATGCTCACCACCGCAGGCGTCGCCTGCCGCGCGACGCGCACCGCGATGTTGTCCTCCTGCGGGGGGAGCGCCGCGATGGTCTGCTGCGGCTGCGCGTCCAGGAGCCCGTTGGGCGCGGCGCGGCTGACCATCCCCTGTCCCACCCCAATCCCCAACCCCACCGCGAGCGCGGCGGCGGTCACTTTGATGAAGCTGCTCACTTGCCCCCGTTTCCGGTCCGGGTGATCGATGCCTCCAGCGTCCAGGACGCGCTGCATCTTCCGTGCACCCCGAGCCTCACGATCCCCCCAGAAAGCAAAGACGCGGGATAGCGCATCAGCGCCCTCCCGCGTCCCCTCACAACTCCCGCCGTGCCTCAGGCGGAGCCGTCCTCCTCCTCGTCGGGCTCCACATCCAGCGGCACGCCCTCGGTCACGCCGGGCACGTCCACCCGGAGGCCACGCTTCACCCCCACGATGAACAGGAACAGGCCCGCGGCACCGATCATCATGTTGGTCTTCGAGACGCGCTTCCGCGGCTCGTCTTTCTTGTCCTTCGCGGCCATTCGGGGCGCCTCCGCCGGGGCAGGTAGTGGAAAATCCGCTCGCGAGCCCGGCGTGCAAAATCCCCGCCCGGCGCGTAGCTTCCCGCAACCCTCAACGACCCACACGCACAAGGAGCCGCGGACGTGACCGGCCCGCTCGCACGCCGCGTCGTCACCCACCTCCCGCTCGCGCGGCTGTGGGACGAGCACGGTTTCCTCCCCCACGCCCGCGCCCGCACGCTGTACGAAGACGACGCGGCGGAGCAGATCAGCCTCGCCCGCCTCGCCGTCGCCGAGCTGGGCGAGCCGCTGCGTTGGTTCCCGGCGGGCCAGGCGCGCGCCTTCTGGGCCCACGAAGCGGCCCCCCGCCTCATCCCGCCCGGCACCCCCCTCCTCCCCGGCACCGGCTACGGCTACGCCGCCTCCCTCTGGCTCGCCGAGGACGCGCGCCCCGTGCTCCTCCTCGAAGTCCGCAACTAAAAAACCTCACACAGAGAACACAAAGGGAACCGCAAGCCGCAGAGAACTTCTTCTGCTGTTCTTGCAGTCCCCTCTGTGTCTCTGTGTGAGGCTGTTTTTACAGCACGCCGCGCCCGTTGCCGTCCCCAGCCGCCACCGGCACCTCCGCGCTGTCGCCCAGCATGCCGCTGCGGCCCACGAGCTGCGCCGCGAGCACCGTCTGGATCACGCCGGTGATGTTGTTGGTGGTCGCCTCCGGCGCGCCCACGTCCGAGCCGCTCGTGATCGTCACCAGCCGCGCCTTGCCCAGCGCGTCCGCGATCGACGGCGCGATCTGCGGGAGCATCTCGATCTGGCGGTAGCGGAAGTAGCTCTCGCCGCCGCGCTGGATCGCCTCGTTCACCTTGCGGATGCTCTCCGCCGTCGCCTCGGCCACGGTGCTGATGCGGATGGCCTCCGCCTCGGCCGTGGCGAGCGCCTGGATCTTGACCCGCTCGGCATCCGCGCGCGCCTGTGCCAGCTGCGTCGCCTCAAGCTCGGCGATGCGCTGGTGGCCGAGCGCTTCCTGGCGCGCCACCTCGGCCTGCGCGATCAGCGCCGCGTTGGCCGCGCGCGTCTGCTCCAGCTCGCGCTGCTTGTTGCTGATCTCGCGCTCCGCCTCCAGCTCCGCCTCCTTGGACCGGCGCGACTGCTGCGCGCTCACGATGTCCGCGTTGGCCTGCGCCTCGGCGGCGGACATGCGGCGCCGCGCCTCGGCCACCTCGCTCTGCACCACCTTGATGTTCAGCGAGTTGAACGCCAGCCCCAGGTCCGTGAGCTCGCGCGAGCACGCCTTGCGGATGATGATGGCGAGCGGATCGTCGTCGTCCTCCGCCGCGTCCACCGCGCGCGAGACCGGAAGCTCCACCGGCGTGTGCTCCGCCAGCGCCGTCCCCGTCATCCCCACCGGCAGCCGGGGCGCCGTCTTGGCCGAGAAGAGCTGGTCGTGCGTCAGCAGGTTGATCGCCCGCCGCCCCGAGCTGGAGAGGAGGTCGATCAGGATGTTGAGCTGCTCCGCCTCCGGCTTGGAGAAGAAGCGGTTCGCCGCCGTCTTGATCATCGTGTCCGTGTCGCCCACCGACACGATGGCGCTCGCCAGCACCTGCACCTTGATCGGCTGCGGCGTCCCCGTCTGGTCCAGGTCCGCCGTCTGGTCGGTGATGTCCAGGTCGACGTTGATGGCCTTGCTGGAAAGCGTGGTGCCCGTGGTGAAGAGCGGGATCTCCCACGACTTGCCGGGGCCGCGGTAGATGGCCGTGCGCCCGTTGAGCCAGCTCACCATGCGGATGGAGCCCGCCCCCACGCTGCGCAGGAATGAGTTGACGACCAGCGGGATGACGATCAGAACGCCGATCAGGATGACCGCGATTCCTGCAAGGTTCATCGTCCTAGCTCTCCTCTAATGATTTCACGCCGCCAGCCGGATGATCCGGCGCGGCCCTCGACACGACGCAGCGGTTCCGCGCGCCGTCCACCTCCTCCACCATCACCCGGTCACCCGCGCGTATCCGCAGGCCCTTGCCGACGTCCGCGGGGCGAAGGGTGGCGAGCACCTGCAGCACCTGCCCGTCCACCTCGAGCGCGATCAGCCCGCTTCCGCTCTCGTCGAACCTCGTCACCGCCGTCCCGGTGTCGTACAGCGCGCTCTCCAGCGTCAGCGCGGGCACGGAGGCGAAGCGGAAGAAGAAGTTCCACACCGGCCTCACCGCCACCAGCTCGAAGACGATCCCCCCGGCGAGCGCCAGCAGCAGCAGAAGCACCCCGCCCAGGTACGGCTCCCCCGCGAGCCCCGTGGCGCCCAGCCCCACCAGCACGCTGAACAGCACGCGCGGCGACAGGATCTGCCAGGCCCACGAGTGGCCGCTCTTGCCGCCGCCGTGGTGCCCCTGGTCGCCGTCGCCGTGGTGCGCGGCGACATCGTGCCCGCCGTGGTGGCCGCCCAGGTCGTGCCCTATGTGGCCGCCGTGCCCGTGGCCGCCCCCGTGCGACACGTCGTGGCCGCCGTGCCCGTGCCCGTGGCTCAGGCCGGACGCGGCCATGGCGAGGAGGCCCAGCGCTCCAAGGATCAGCGAAAAAAGGTAGAAGCTCATGCTCGGGTGCAGTCGGGCCGCGCGGTGCGTGCGGCCGACGCCATGTACGGGGGAGGGAGACTTCCGGTTTCCGGCGGGATGCGCGCTACCAATGTAAGGAGTGCGCCCCCCTGAGTCACCTGTTTCGATTTCGCTGGCACGGAACGCGAAGTGGCGACCGCCCGCCCAAAGCCCGTTTCTCTCGACCTCCGCTCCGATCGCGTTGTCGTTCTTTGACGTCCTGACGGTCGCCGCGCTCGGCCTGTACCTCGCGTCATCGGCCGCGGCGTGGTGGGCGCTGCGCCGTCCCTCGCCGCCGCCGAGAGACGCGACGCCTTTCGTCAGCGTGGTGGTGGCCGCGCGCAACGAAGCAGCCAGTCTCCCCGCGCTCCTCGCCGACCTCGCCGCGCAGACGTACCCGGCCTTCGAGGCGCTGATCGTGGACGACCGCTCCACCGATGAAACGGCGGAGCTCGTAGAAGATGCCGCCGCGCGGCAACCGGGTCGCTTTCGCCTGGTTCGTCAGACGGAGGTCCCGCCGGGCCTGTCGCCGAAGAAGCTTGCCCTTCAGCGCGGCGTCGAAGCCAGCCGCGGCGAGATCCTGCTCCTCACTGACGCCGACTGCCGCGTTCCCTGCACCTGGGTGGCGGGGTTGGTGCGCTCCTTTCAGCCTGACGTCGCGATGGTGCTGGGATGCTCCGAATACGCCTCCGAGGGCCCCTGGTTCGAACGATTCCAGGCGTTCGACTTCCTCACGCTGACCACTACGATGCTCGCGAGCGCCCGTCTGGGCATGCCGCTGGGCGCGTCGGGGCACAACCTGGCCTACCGGCGCGCCGCCTTCGAGCGCGTGGGAGGCTACCGCTCCGGCCTCGGCCGCATCGCCGGCGACGACATGCTCATGCTCTACCTGATCCGCTCCGCGCCCGAGCTGGGCCGCATCGGCTGGGCGGACGGCCCGGAGACGCTCGTACGGACGCAGCCCGTCCCCACCCTACGCGACTTCCGCAACCAGCGGGCGCGCTGGGCGTCCAGCGGGATGCACCACTTTCGCGCGGACGTGCGGGTGCTGGCGTACGGAGCGGCATCGCTCTACGCCAACGTCTTCGTGCTGTGCGGGCCGCTCTTCGTGTGGTCGGGGTACCTGACGTGGGCGGGATGGATCGCGGGCGTGCTCGCCAAGCTGGCCGCGGACCTCCTGGTGTACGGAACGGCGGCGCGCCGCTTCGGCCGCACCGGGCTGCTGCGCTGGCTTCCGCTCTGGTTCCTCGCGCAACCGTTCTACCTGACCGCGATGGCGGTGTGGGGAAGCCGCCCTCGCTTCCACTGGAAGCCCTGACAGGAGCAATCACGTGCCCGAAGACGACTTCACGGAGCTCTCCGTCCGCGCCGTCACCACCGCCGCGCACGACCTCGGCCTCGATCCGGCCCTCTTCGTGGAAGAGCTCGCCCAGGGCGAGATCGGCCTCCTGATCACCTACCTGCGCGCCGCCGCCCCCTTCGTAGACGACGTGGACCTCCGCGCCCGTGTCGAGGCGCTGCTCCACCGGCTTACGGCGTGGACGGGGGGGTAGCCGGCGAGTGAACTCGCTGCAACAACAGCACAAAGTCCGCCTCCGCGGACTCCGGGTCCGACGCCGTGCTTCTCGAGCCCACTTCAGTGGGCTTCCCGTGGTTCCAGCCGGGGGCTTCAGCCCCCGGCGAACCGGCACCGATCCCGCCCCCGCAACCTGCGAAGGCAGGTTTCCCGCGGTTGTTGCAGCGGTTTCAATTCAACCGCCGGACCAGCCGGCACAGCTCGGACTACCTGGAACCCCCCGCCACACAAAAAGGACCCGGACGATGCCTCGCCCGGGTCCTCCAGTCGTCCTCAGCCGATCACGTGCGCGCCAGCCGCCGCGCGAAAACCCGCAACCCTTCCATGACGTCGTCCGCGTAGGCCGGCATCTCGCCGATCATGACCTCGGCGTCCTTGGGGAGGGCCAGCTCCAGCGCGTCGATGGCGCGCTTGATGGACTCCGCGCGGGCATTGCGGGCGCCGGAGTCGCCCGAGTGGGGGCTGAAGGCACGGCGGCGGCGGACCTTGGTCTCGAACTCGTCGCGTCCCTGGTTGCTCACGGACACCCAGCCATTGCGCTCGTCGATGAGCGCGCGCGACTTGAGAGCCCTCACCACGCGCCCGTCCAGGTGGTCCACCGGAACGGGGCCGGTCTGCCGCGAAAGGTAGCGCAGCAGGTCGGTCTGTTTTTCGTTTAATGTATTCGGCATGGGACAACTATATTACAGAAAACTCCGTTCAGCGCAAGAGCCCGCCGCACGCGGCGTTGGATCGAATTCGCCGCCATCTGCCCAAAGAACGCGACCGATGGCGCGCAAAGTAACGGAAGCGCTGAGAACGGCCCACGTCGCGAACGTACCGTCCGGCGATTGGCGCAATGAGCACGCGAACGCTCTTTCACGACATTGCAGCAAAGACGTGCACGAATGGACTGCGCCTGGCGCCAGACCCGCGAATCGGGTTGAGAAAACCATTGGACTCAAGTAGTTTACCCGCATGAAATCGAATGCGCTCGACCTTCTGGCAAGCGGCACCGTCCCGCTCTACCTTGCGCCCCAGGCAGGCGTCAGCGAGTCCCCTTTCCGCCGGCTCTGCCGCCGCTTCGGGGCGGACGTCGTCGTGTCCGAGTTCGTCTCCGCCGAGGGGATCCGGCGGCACGACCGGCGCACGCACGGCTACCTGCGTTTCAACGACGAAGAGCGCCCCATCGGCATCCAGATCTTCGGCGGCGATCCCCAGGCCATGGCCGAGGCCGCGGCGCTGGTGGAGGAGGTGTACGAGCCGGACTTCCTGGACATCAACTTCGGCTGCCCGGTCAAAAAGGTGGTGACCCGCAACGGCGGCTCCGGCTGCCTGCGCGACCTCGACCTGGTGCAGGCGATCATCCGCGCCGTACGCGCCGCCATCTCCATCCCCACCACGGTCAAGATCCGCAGCGGGTGGAGCGAGGATACGCGCAACCCCGTTGAGATCGCGCTGCGCTGCCAGGACGCGGGCGCCATGGCGCTGACCCTGCACGCCCGCAGCCGCACCCAGATGTACAGCGGTACGGCCAACTGGGACGAGATCGCCGCGGTCAAAGCGGCGCTCGACATCCCGGTCATCGGCAACGGCGACGTGTGGACGGGCGAGGACGCACGGCGCATGCACGATCACACGAAGTGCGACGGCATCATGATCGCCCGCGGCTCGCACGGGGCGCCGTGGATCTTTGGGCAGGCGCGCGCGGCGCTGGAGGGCCGCCCCGTCCCCGCCGATCCGGACCCGGTGGAGCGCTTCGGCATCGTCATCGAGCACGCGCGCCTGGCGATCGCGTGGGAGAGCGACGAGGAGAAGGCGATGGTGGAGTTCCGCAAGCACCTGGGGTGGTACACCAAGGGGTTGCCGAACGGGCGCCTCCTTCGCCAGGAGCTCTTCGCCGTCACGCGGATCGAGGAGGCGGAGCGGCTCCTGGAAGGCTACCTGCAGCAGACGCAGGAGGTAGCGGCGTGACGCCGGAGCGCCTGCGCGCGCTCCTGAACGAGGTCGCGCGGGGGGAGACGGCGCCGGACGTCGCGGAGCAGCGGCTGCGCTGGACCCCCGCCGAGGAGCTGGGCTTCGCCACGGTGGACCATCACCGAGCGCTGCGCCACGGCTTTCCGGAGGTGATCTTTGGGGCGGGCAAGACCCCCGACCAGCTCGCCGGCATCGCGGAGCGCATCGCCGTCCGCGGCGACGGGCTGCTGGCGACGCGCGTGAGCCCCGAGGGCGCCGAGCGGCTCGCGGCCGTGCTCCCGGGCGTGGAGATCAACGCGCTGGGCCGCACCGCCTACCTGCCGCCCGCGATCCCTGCGGGGCGTCGCACGCGCGGCCCCGTGCTGATCGTTACGGCCGGCACGAGCGATCTTCCCGTGGCCGAGGAGGCGGCGGACACCCTCCGCGCCTTCGGCAGCCCCGTGGAGCGGCTGACCGACGTCGGCGTGGCCGGGCTGCACCGCATCCTTTCCGCCGGCGAAGTCCTGCAGCGCGCGGCCGTCGTCATCGTGATCGCGGGGATGGAGGGCGCGCTTCCCTCCGTGGTCGGCGGGCTGGTGTCCGCGCCGGTGATCGCGGTGCCGACGAGCGTGGGATATGGCGCGGCGTTCGGCGGGCTGGCTGCGCTGCTCGGGATGCTCAACTCCTGCGCGTCGGGCGTGACGGTGGTGAACATCGACAACGGGTTCGGCGCGGCGGTCGCGGCCGCGCGGATCAACCTTCTGACCTCCTCCTGACGATCTCCAGCGCCTCCCGCTTCCCGGTGCTGCTCCTCGTGGCGGGCGTGGCCTACGTGGCCGCGCTCCTGGCCCCGCGCTGGCGTCCGGAATGGGGCGCGTGGGCCGCGGTGCCCGTGCTGGCCGGGCTCGCGGCCTGGGCGTACACCCGCTCGCCCCGCGCCCTGGCGGTCCTCGCCGCCTGGCCCGCGATCCACCTTCTGCTGCTCGCCACGGGCTCGCTCGCGTCGCCGCTGATCGCGCTGGCGGGCGTCTGGGCGTACCTCCTGCTGCGCGAGCGGGAGCCGTGGACGCGCCCCGCGGCCGCCGTCGCCGCGCTCCTGGTACCGCTCGTGGTGTGGCTGTTCGGGGGAACGGTGGAGTGGATGGATCTCCTTCGCCACGCGCTGGCGATGGGTGCCGGAGCGGCGCTCGCGCTCGTCTCCGTGCCCGCGCGCCGCACTCTCGCGGACCCGGAGGCGCCCGCCCGCAAGGCTGCGCGCACCGAGGCCGCCGTTTCGGACGCGGAGCTGACGGAGGCGGCGATGGAGCTGGTGCGCCGCGCCACGGACGCGCAGGAGGCCGCGCTCTGGAAGATGGATGCGGACGAAGGAACGGCGCAGCTCCGCGCCCGCGCCGCTCCCGACGGTGTCGCCGAGCCCGAGCCGCGCGTCTCGCTGGAAGGGCATCCCTTCCGCTGGGCGATCGACGAGCAGATGCCGGTGCACCTCCAGCGAGGACGGCGCGACCTGCCGTCGCCGTGGGCCGCGGAGATGCTCCTCGTCCCCGTGGAGCTCCCGCTGGGCGTCCTGGCGCTCGCCTATCCCGGCGTCGTCCCCCCCGGCGCCGAGGCGACCGCGCTGGCGGCGGCGAAGCACCTCTCCGCCCTCGTCTCGCTCCTGCGCATGCGCGCCGACTCATCGCGCTCCGAGGCGCGCACGGCCGCGTTGAGGACCGCCGTACTGGCGCTCCCGGGGGAGCTGGAGCTGGAGCCGTTCGCGCGGCAGCTGGCCGAAGCGGTGCGCGCCGGACTGGGTGCGGAGGGCGCCGCCGTGGCGCTGGCTCCCGGCGTGAGCGGGCCGTTCGGGCGCATCCTGCACATCGCGGCGGAGACGGGCCGCGCCCCGCGCGCCGCCGCCGAGTTCGGGGACGGGGATTCGCGGGTGGCGCTCAGCATCAAGCACGGGGTTGACCTGTCGTACCGCGACCTGCGCGGCGAGAGCGAGCTGCTGCCGCTCCTGGCGCCGGGCGAGATGTGGGTGTCGCCGCCGCGCTCCGCCGCCGTCATCCCGCTGGTGGCGGACGGGGAGCCCCTCGGCGCCGTCGTCGCGTGGCATCCGGACCCGGCGCGCTTCGGGCCCAAGGAGATGGAGCTCCTGCGCGACCTGCGCTCCATCGCGCCTCCACCTCTTCGCGGCGGGCTGAAGCTGGACCGGGTGGAGCAGCTCGCCGCCACCGATTCGCTCACCGGCCTGGCGAACCGCTCCACATTCGAGAGCCGCGCCTCCACCGCGGCCGCGTACTTCGACCGCTACGCGCGTCCGTTCAGCATGCTGATGCTGGACGTGGACTTCTTCAAGAAGTTCAACGACACGCACGGCCACGAGGTTGGCGACCGCGTCCTGAAGCACGTCGCCGACCTGCTGCGCGCCGGCGTGCGCGACGTGGACCTTCCTGCGCGTCTCGGCGGCGAGGAGTTCGTGGTGCTGATGCCGGAGACGTCGCTGCGGCAGGCGGGCGACGCCGCCGAGCGCATCCGCCGCAGCATCGAGGCGCGCCCCCTGATCTTCGGCGGGCAGCCGCTGCGAATCACGGCCTCGGTGGGCGTGGCCGCATGCCCCGAGTGCACCCCCACCGCCGCCGACCTCCTGAAGCTGGCCGACGAGGCGCTGTACCGCGCCAAGGCCGGCGGCCGCAACCGCGTGATGCTGGCGCCGAAAGCGGGGCGCGCGCCGGAAGTGGAGATCTGAGCGGGCCCCCTCCCCCGCTCGTCACCTCGCGGCCCCTCCCCCAATAACTACCTGGGGGAGGGGCGTTTGGCGGGCGTGGGTGCGGGGTGCCCGGGCCGGCGCCGGGGACGGGCACGGGCAGCCACGTGGGGCGGCCCCTACAGGATCTGTGGGCTGGGCAGCGGTCGAGGCGGGGGCGGGGGTGGGCGCGATGAATCGCGCCCCTACCGGATCTGCGCGCGGCGAGCGGAGTTCTCCCCCTCGCCCGCCCTGCGCCCCCGCAGGCGGGGGAGGGGGCCGGGGGGAGGGGGGCACGTGCGCCGGACCGATGCGCAGACCCCCTAACCCCTTGCCCCGCAACGGGATTGACACTCTCCGCCAAGCCGGTTAGATTACCTGCGTTGACAATTCGGGTCTGGGGATGACTGGCTTCGACGTGTGTGGTGAAGCCATGGCTGCGTGCCGAGGTCTCCGAGTGCCTCGTTAAATAAGCGGTAAAACCTGTAACTGCGAACGATAACTTCGCCCTGGCTGCGTAAGTAGAGTTCCCCTCGGGGAAATCCTTACCGCCCTTCTGCTGATCAGACCCGCTTGAGCCGGGTCAGCAGTTGTCGCAAATTCAAGCTGGCTTGCCCGAGCGTCGTGGTAGGGTAAGCGAGATTACACGACTGGTCTGGGATGGGCCTTCCACTGGCCGATGACCGGGCGAGGAGAAAAGAACAGTGGAATACGCACGTAGAAGTCGTGGGGGATCTGCAGGCGGACCCGGGTTCGATTCCCGGCATCTCCACTGATTCGAAAAAGCCGCTCCGGCACATGCCGGAGCGGTTTTTTCGCGTATACCGGACCCGCTACATGGTGATCGCCGCCAGCAGCATCGTCGCCGCGGCGCCGAGCCCCACGCCGAAGACGACGTACGCGAAGCCCAGCGCGAGGTACTTCGCAAAGGTGCGGACGATCCCCTGTCCGTAAACCCGCTTCATCGCCACGAATACGTAGACGAGCTGCCAGAGCCCGAGCGTCCCCAGGAGCAGCGGGAACTGGAAGAGCATCCCGACGGTGGAGAGCACGAACGCCAGCGAGTGCACGTGCAGCGCGAAGACGAAGTGCTCCACGAAGTAACGCCTCTGGCGGAAGTACAGCACCTTCAGAAAGAACGCGAAGAGCGGCATCATGAGGAACACGCCCTTGGGCGCGTTCTCCTCCATCGCCACGATCAGCGCCCGCAGCGCCTCGCCGGGGGGCATCCTCTTGAGGCGCTCCCCGGTGCGGGTGAGGCGGCGGTTCAGCGGCTTCAGCCAGCCGGGCACCGCCGCCGTGTCCTTCCAGGCGATGTTGATGTCCATCTCTTCGCGGGGCCGCGCGGGAGGCGGGGGCGGAGCAGGGAGCCCGCCCGGGTTCGCGGCCGCCGGGGCGGACACGCGCCTCACCTGCGCGGCGTCGTCGCGGGCGACCTGGTCCGCGATGATGTTGGCGTCGGCGGCGAGCGGGAGGAGGACGAAGAAGAGGACGGAGGTGACCAGGTACAGCCGGAACGGCGGCACGTATCGCACGATCCGCCCCTTCACGTACTCGGAGGTGAGGTGGCCGGGGCGGAAGAGGAGCGCCCCGACGGTGCGGGGCAGCGTCGCGTTGAGCGCGAGCTGGTCCTCCAGCAGCTCGAGCAGCATCCTCCGCAACGAGATCCTCACCTCCACCTTGCGCTGCCCGCAGGTGGGGCAGAAGGCGCTCACGGTGGGGTCGCCGCAGTTGAGGCAGGGCCGGGCCGGGGTGCGGCGCGTCTCCGGCGACCACCACCGCGCCTTCCGCTTCGGCGCGGCCGTCGGGTCGCCGCGCGCGCCCGGGCGATCGGCGACGGCGCTGCCGGATGGGACGGGTGGATCGGGCATGTGCCGGGGATCCGGGGGCGGAGGCTGCTCGGCTCGTGGGGAACCGTCCTGCAAGTATTCCGCCCCCCGTGGATGGCGGACGCACGAAGGCCCGGCCAGCGCGAAGCCGGCCGGGCCTCCGTTTTCAGCGTACCGCCTCGATCATGCGGGTTGGAAGGCGAACGGGCGCGCCGTCAGCACAGCGGCTCGGCCACGGCATGGTTCGTCGCCCACCAGCGTGAACCTCGCCTGGCCGTTGGTGACCTGCCAGGTGTAGGTGGCCGGGGTGGGGCAGGCCATCGGGCCGGATTCGCGGCCCGTGAACGTGAGCTGGTTTCCCTCGATCCGGTAGTTACCCTCCACGACCTGCCTGCCGTTGTGCATTCCAACGTAGTGATTGCCCTGGTGGAACTGGATCTCCCACGCGCCGGCCATCTGTGCCCGCGCTTCCTGCGGCACGCCGGCGGGGAATTCGGCGGCGGTGAGGGTCGCCGTCAGGTTGCCCGTCCTCCACGTTGCGGGCGCGGCCGCGGTGGGCTGCGGCGCGGGTGCCGGACCGTCGGTCGTGGTCGTCGCCGCGGGGGCGCACGCCATGGCCAGGGGGAGGAGAATTACAAAAGAGTTTCGCATCAGACCTCGGGGAACGGGTGGGATGACGCAGGAACTGCCACGGTCAATCTACCTCGTGTGTGCCCTTATACAATGATCTTGTTGCCCGAACCTCCTTCCACTTCAGCCAGCCCTTCTCCCGCGCCACCGGCCGCGCCGGCGGCCCCGTTGGCGGCGAGGCGCAGGACCTGGCGCACGCGTTCGCCAGGCACTTCCGGACGCCTGCTCCGCGCGGGCAGTGGCGGCCATGCGGTGGGTCGGTGAACATGTCCAGCCCGGTGGTCACGCCGAAAACGACCGCCTCGCGCAGCGCGTCGCCGCAGCTGTGCGTGTGCGGGTCTATCAGGCCGGCGAGGAGCGTCTTGCCGGTCGCGTCCACCACGGCGGCGCCCGCCGGCGTCCGCGCGCCATTCCCGGCCGTCACGACTTATGACAGACGTCATGTGAACCCCGACCCCTTGCCGGCTGGCCCGCAGCGTGCTCAACGTGCCGCGCAATGATTCCGGTCAGCAAGGGGGAGCGATGGAGGATGGTGCGGAGGTGCGTGGGGTGAACCCGGGAGGCGACCCGCCGGAGTGGGCGCTGGAGTACGATGCGCGCGAATATCCGCGCCACGCCGTTACGGGTGACGCGGTCGCCCTCGCGCTGGGCCGCGAAGGAGGCGCCACGCAGCTCCAGGCGCTCGTGGTGGTGCGCGGCGGCGAGCCGTTCGCCGGGCTCGACGCGTGGCCCGGCGGCTTCATGGACTGGGCCGGGGACCGCGACTCGCGCGAGGCCGCCCTGCGCGAGCTGCGCGAGGAGACCGGGTGCCCCGCGCCCGAGCACGTGGAGCCGCTCGGCAGCTACAGCACCAACGGCCGCGACCCGCGCCAGTTCGCCGGCGCGCGCGATCCCGGGACGGGTGAGTGGGTCTCGCGCGGCTCCCGCGTCACCACTAACGCCTACCTGATGCTGGTGCGGCGCGAGGGCGGCGGCTTCGACCCCCAGCACGGCGACGACGCCACTGACGCGCGCTGGGAGGACGTCTACACGTACTTCCCCTGGGAAGACCTGCGCTCCGCGGACGGGCGTGCGGCGGCGCAATCCGCTTTGCGCGCGCTCGATGATTGGGCGCGCGGCCAGGGCGGGGACCGAGCGGAGCGGGTGGAGTTCGCCTGGGGATTCGGGCTGCGCGAGTGGAACGAGGAGCGCGTCTCCGAGCGCTTCGCCCTGCTGCGGGAGGCGGGGCTGGTGGAGGAGGCGCATCGCGACACCTGGGGGCGCGTCACCGGTGACGGCGCAAAGGCGTTCGGGCGGCCGATGGCGTTCGACCACCGGGAGATCATGGCCGACGCGCTGGGCCGTCTGCGCGGCAAGATCAAGTACCTCCCAGCGGCGCTGATGGCGCTCCTGGGCGCCGAGTTCACGCTGGACGAGCTGCAGGCCGGGTGCGAGGTGATCGCGGGCAGGCCGTTGCACCGCGCCAACTTCCGGCGCGCGGTGGCCGCCGCCAAGGATCACCGCGCCACGCGCGCCCCCCGCATCGTGCACGGCACGGGGAAGCGGCGCACGCGCGACACCGGCGGGCCAGGCGTGCCACCGGAACTCTTCCGCTTCCGCGAAGACACGCTGCGCGCGCGCCTGGAGACCTCCATCCGGCTGCCGTGGCTCCCGCTGGAGGGCGGGGAAGAGGCGTCCGCCGCCGCGCGGGAAGCTTGACAGTGCGCAGCGCGAGTATTATTCTCGTTTTAAGAACGTTGTGACGCTCGCTTTTTTAGGTACATTCGTTCTCATCACGAGACACACGGCCGATACCATGACATCGCAATCACCCGCGGGGGACGCGGATCGCCAGGCGGAGCTTCACGAGGGGCTCGCGCGCTTCCCGGCCCGGCTCTTCCAGTTCGACCCGCGAATGGCCTCGGGCTGGCTCTCCGACCGCTACTTCGTGCGAACCACGGCCACGTTGCGCCACGCGGGGATCGATCCGGAGGTCACGCTCCAGGTCTTCGCCAAGAAGGGCGGCGTCCTGGCCGGCGTCTACGAGGCGCTCCGGCTACTCCAGACGCAGCTCGCGGAGGGCTGTGACCACACCCGCCTCACCGTCGACACCCTGCTGGAAGGCGACTCCATCAACGCCGAGGGCTCGGAATCGTGGGAGACGGTGATGCACATCACCGGGCCGTACCGCGCGTTCGGGCACCTGGAGACGCCGCTGCTGGGGGTGCTGGCGCGGCGCTCGCTCGTCGCCACAAACACGCGTGCCGTGGTAGAGGCGGCGGCGGGGAAGCCCGTCATCTTCATGGCCCCGCGCCACGACGATTGGCGCGTGCAGACGCCGGACGGCTACGCGGCGCAGATCGGCGGCGCACGCAGCGTGTCCAGCGACGCGGCCGGTTCCTGGTGGGGATCGCCGGGGGTGGGGACGATGCCGCACGCCATGATCGCCACCTTTGGCGGCGACACCGTGGCCGCCACGCTCGCCTTCGCCCGCTACCTGCGCGCGGAGGAGCCGGAGGTGCAGGTGATGAGCCTGGTGGACTACGAGAACAACTCCGTCCGCACCGCGCTGGAGGTGGCGCGGGCGATGCGCGCGGAGTTCGGCCCCGGCTCGCTGGCCGCCGTGCGCGTGGACACCAGCGAGCGGCTGATCGACGACTCGCTGATCGGCGACCCGGAGGTCTGGGGGCGCGCCTCCCTCACCGGCGTCAACGCGCACCTCGTGCGAAAGATGCGCGCGACGCTCGACGCGGAGGGCTTCCCGGAGGTCGGCATCGTGGTGAGCGGCGGCTTCAAACCGAACAAGATCCGCCAGTTCGAGGCGCAGCAGGTCCCCGTCGCCGCGTACGGCGTGGGGAGCAGCCTGCTGGGCCACAGCGACGGCACCGGCGGCCTCCTCAGCGACTTCGACTTCACCGCGGACGTGGTGCGGCTGGACGGCGCCGAGGCGGGGAAGGTGGGGAGGAGCTTCCGGTCCAATCCGCGGCTGGTGAGGCTGGATTGGGCGCGGGCGGGGTGAACGGAAGTGCTAAGTGCTAGGTGCTAAGTGCTTGGAGTGAAATAGAGTGCGAAGTGCAGTTCGCAACGACGATGAACATCCCTCTGGACCACGGGAGAGCGATATGACCACAGCGAGCGCAACCTCCACGAGCCGCCGGGAGATCCCCGCGACCCTCCGCATCGACGCGGAGGCGGAGCTGGCGGCGATGGCGGAGTGGCTGGCCGGCGTGGTGCGCGGGGCGGGGATGCGGCGGGTGGTGATGGGGCTTTCGGGCGGCGTGGACAGCGCCGTTGCGGCCATGGTGGCGGCGCGCGCGCTCGGCCCGGAGAACGTCGTCCTCCTCTCGATGCCGTACGGCAGCGGACGCCACGCGGCATCGGCGCCGGCGTCGCTCAATGACGCGCGCGCCGTGGCCGAGCGCCTGCCAGAGGCGGAGTGGCGGACGATCGACATCGCGGCGTCGGTGGACGCGTCTGCCGCGGCGTCGGGGCTGCACGACGTGCTCGCGGCCGATCCGTCCAACGTGCGCGCGGTGCTCGCGCTGGGGAACCTCAAGGCCCGCCATCGCGCCGTCACCCTCTACACGTTCGCCAACATGGCGGGCGACACGCTCGTCCTGGGCACCGAGAACCGCACCGAGAACCTCCTGGGCTACTTCACCGTCCACGGCGACGCGGCGAGCGACCTGGAAGTGCTCTCGCCCTTTCTCAAGACGGAGGTGTGGCAGCTCGCGGAGGCGTCCGGCGTCCCGTCCGTGGTGATCGACAAGGCGCCCTCCGCGGACCTGTGGCCGGGGCAGACGGACGAGAGCGAACTCGGCTTCACCTATGGCGAGGCGGATCAGGTGCTCGCGCACTACTGGCCGGCCTTCGGCGCCGCCCGCGCGCGCGGCGAGAGCCTGCCCGAGGGGATCCCCGAGTCCGTCGTCGCGGCGGTGCTGGCACGCGTGGACGCCACCGCGTGGAAGCGCGCCGCCAAGCCCGTATACCCGGGCCGGAGCGCGCGATGAAGGCCCGCATCGGCTGGGTGGTGGACGCGCAGAACGATTTCCTCCTGCCGCCGGAGCAGGGAGGGCGCCTGTACGTCCACGACCTTTTCGACAACGGAGAGGACGCGGGCGCCACGCAGGCGATCCCCGCCATCGAGCGGGCGGTGGAGTGGATGCGCGCGCGCTGCGACGTCATGGTCTACACGGGCGACTGGCACTCGTACGCGGACGAGGAGATCGACGCCGCGGCGCCCGACCCGTCGCGCGGCACCTATCCGCCGCACTGCATGGGCCTCTCGGACGACGCGGCCGAACGGGAGGGCGCGCAGATACTGGCCTCCATCCGCCCCGAGGACCCCATCGTCCTCTCCCGCGCCGCCACCCCCGAGGACGCCCGCGCCGCCGCGCGCCGCGCGGTAGCGACACGCAGGCCCGTCTTCATCCACAAAAGCAAGTTCGACGTGTTCGAGGGCAACCGCGCTACCGACGACCTGCTGCGCGCCCTTCGCGAAGAGCTAAGGAAGCCGGTGGAGGTGTTCGTGGCCGGCGTGGCGCGCGACGTGTGCGTCAAGCAGGCGGTGGAGGGAATGCTGGCGCCTCAACGGGCGCTCCCCGTGACCCTGATCAGCGACGCGACGTGGGGGCTGGGGATCGAAAAGGAGGAGGAGAGCCTGGCGCGCTGGCTCGCCTCCGGAGCGGCCCTCATGACCACGGCGGGACTCGCCATGCGCGACTCATGACGCCCCAGGAGCGCATCCGCATCACCAACGGCGACATCACAAAGGCGGACGTGGACGCCATCGTGAACGCCGCCAACACCTCTCTGCTCGGCGGCGGCGGGGTGGACGGCGCCATTCACCGCGCGGCAGGGCCCGAGCTCGTCGCCGAGTGCCGCATGCTGGGCGGCTGCCGCACCGGCGAGGCCAAGATCACGCGCGGCTACAGGTTGCCGGCGCGCTGGGTGATCCACACGGTGGGGCCGGTATGGCAGGACGGTAGCCATGGAGAGGACGAACTATTGGCCTCCGCGTGGCGCAATTCGCTCGCGATCGCGACGGAGCACGGGCTGCGCACCATTGCATTCCCGTCGATCAGCACCGGGGCCTATCGCTTCCCGCTGGCCCGAGCGGCGCGCATCGCAATCGCCACCGCGCTCACACACTTTCGCGAGAACGAGCTTCCGGAAGAGGTCACGGTGGTGTGCTTCGGGGACGAGGCATACCAGCACTACTTGACGGCACTCGCCGCCGCGGATTAAATGTTGCGTACCGGCAACATTGCGCGTCCACACGACCGCAACCCGGCCCGCAACGTGGAGCTCCGCCCGCACGACCGTGCGCGCGAAAGCCCCAGAACATGACACCCTATGACCGACCTGCGTGAAGTCAGAGCGCTGCTCGACGAGATCAACGCGGCGATTTCCAGCTACGACCCCGTGCTCAAGGAGCACGCGCGCGACATCCTCCTGCAGCGCGCCTTCCAGGGCGGAGGCCGCTCGTCCGCTGCCTCCGCGGGCGCCTCCACCGAGGAAAGCACGGCCACCGAAGAGCCCGTCAAGCGCCGTCCCGGCCGTCCCAAGGGCTCGGGAACCGGTCCGCGGCGGCCGGTGGCGCAGGTGGGCGCGCTGGTGGAGCAGTGGCGTCCGGAGACGATGGCGGAGCGCGCGCTGCTGGGCGCGTACGTGCTCTCCAAGGGCCGTCCGGACCGCACCGTCACCAGCCAGGCGATCAACGCCGAGCTGAAGCGCAACGGCCTGCCGGTTCCCAACATCACGCGCGCCATCGAGTCGAACCTGCGCTCGCGCCCGCCGCTGATGACGCAGAAGAAGAAGATGGGAACCACGCGGCAGGCGCGGAAGCAATACGCCATCACGCAGGAAGGCGTGGAGCACGTGCAGGCGCGCCTCGGGTCCGCGGGCGGCTCCAACGGCGCGGGCGACGAGGAATAGCGCGGCGCCATGCACTCGAACGCGCTCCGGCCTCGTCACTGGCCGGAGCGCGTCTTCTTCCCCTGACCCCGCCGCACCCCTGATGAGCAGACGTGTTCTGGTGATCGACGACGAGGACGACATCCGCGAGGTGGCGCAGCTCGCGCTGGAGGCGGTCGCCGGCTGGGAGGTGTTCAGCGCCAGCTCCGGCGCCGAGGGCCTCCGCGTCGCCGCGGAGCGCGTGCCCGACGCGATCCTCTTGGACGTGATGATGCCGGAGATGGACGGCCCCTCCACCTTTCGCGCGTTGCGGGCGCAACCGGCCACCGCGGAGATCCCCGTGATCCTCCTGACGGCCAAGGTGCAGGCCTCGGATCGCACGCGCTTCCAGGACCTGGGTGTCAGCGGCGTCCTCACCAAGCCGTTCGATCCGATGGAGCTCGCGCGGCAGATCGAGGAGGTGCTGGGGTGGTGAGGAGGCCCCTACCCCCGCTCGTCAACTCGCGGCCCCTCCCCCGATAACTACCTGGGGGAGGGGCCTTTGCATGGATTCGCGCGGGTGGCCGGCATCGGGGCGGGGGCGGGCACGGGCGGCCACACGGGGCCGCCCCTACGAGGGCATCGGTGTGCGCGAGGGGCGCGGATCAGCATCGGGCACGGGCGCGATGAATCGCGCCCCTACGGACCTGCGGGCAACGGGCAGATGCCGGCGTGCGCCCCTCCCCCAGGTTGTTTTGGGGGAGGGGCAGCGAGGAACGAGCGGGGAGGGGCCCGCGCCGTCTTGTCTCCCCCCCACCGCCCGCCTACATTGGCGCTCCTTTTCCCGGCCCCGGGGCCCGGAAGCGTGCACTGAACGTCTGGGGCGGATGGAGCGGCTCACGCGGGCGCGGCTGGACGAGATCCTGGAGCGCGGGCGCGGCCTTCGCGTGGTGGTCGTCGGCGACCTGATGCTGGACGTGTACCTCGTGGGCGCCGTGTCGCGCATCTCGCCCGAGGCGCCGGTGCCGGTGGTGCACGTCACCGAGGAGCGGACGGCGCTGGGCGGAGCCGCCAACGTGGCCGCCAACGTCGCCGCGCTGGGCGCCGCGTGCGAGGTGGTGGGCTACGTGGGGATGGACGCCGCCGGGGCGCAGATCCGCCGCGAGCTGGCGGAGCTGGACGGCGGCAAGGTGCACGCGCGGCTGGTGGAGCGCCCCGACCGCCCCACCACCACCAAGACGCGCGTGGTGGCGCGGCAGCAGCAGGTGGTGCGCTTCGACCGCGAGCGCGACGACGACCTCCCGGACGACTGCGCCGCCGAGCTGTGCGAGCACGTCCGCGCCGCCGTCGCCGCGTGCGACGCGCTGGTGCTGGAGGACTACAACAAGGGCGTCCTGGTGCCGTCTGTGATCCGCACGGCGCTGGACGCGGCGGAGGCGGCGGGGATCCCCAGCGTGGTGGACCCCAAGTTCCGCAACTTCTTTGCGTTCGGCGGCGCCACCGTCTTCAAGCCCAACGCGGTGGAACTGGGCACGGCCATGGCCAGCCCCGTGCGCGCCGGCGACGACGAGTGGCTGGAGAACGCGCGCACCCAGACCGGCGCCCGCCACCTCCTCCTGACGCTGGGCGAGGACGGGATGGCGCTGCGCTCGGAGGGCGGCAGCTCGTTCCGCATCCCCACGCAGGCGCGGGAGGTCTACGACGTTTCCGGCGCGGGCGACACGGTGACGGCGTTCCTGGCCGTCGCCCTGGCCGCCGGCGCGACCATCGAGGAGGCCGCCGTCCTCGCCAACCTTGCCGCGGGAATCGAGGTGGGGAAACCCGGCGTCGCCACCGTCGCCCCGGACGAACTGCGGGCGATGCTCGCCGACCGCGCGGAAGCCTGACCCCGAAGGCGCACTCACGCACTCACGCACCAACGCACTTCCAAGGCTATGACGTCTCTTCAAAAGGTCCACACCGACCAGGCGCCCGCCGCCATCGGCCCGTACAGCCAGGCCATCGTGGCCCGCGGCTTCGTCTTCACCGCCGGGCAGATCGCGCTTGACCCGGTGAGCATGCAGCTCATCGAGGGCGACGTGGTGGCGCAGACGGAGCAGGTGATGAAGAACCTGCGCGCCGTGCTGCAGGAGGCCGGCTCAGACCTGTCTGCGGTGGTCAAGACGACGGTGTTCCTGCGCGACATGAACGACTTCACGGCCATGAACGAGGTGTACGGCCGCCACTTCGGCGACCATGCCCCGGCGCGGTCGAGCGTGCAGGCCGCCGGCCTCCCGCGCAACTGCGCCGTGGAGATCGAATGCGTGGCGCTGGTGCTCGAAGCCTGAGGAGAGACATGGCCAATCCGCACATCTTCCGTCAGTACGACATCCGCGGCGTCGTAGGACCCGACGTCACCGTGGAGGTGGCCGAGCAGATCGGCCGCGCCTTCGCCACGCTCGCCATCCGCCGGCTGGGCAAGCCCCGGCCGACGCTGGCGCTGGGGCGCGACAACCGCCTCACCTCTCCGGACCTCGCCGCCGGCGTGCGCCGCGGGATGGTGGCCGCCGGCGTGCACGTGGTGGACGTGGGCCTCGTGCCCACCCCCGTGCATTCCTTCGCGGTGTACCACGGCGAGCTGGACGGCGGGCTGCAGGTGACGGGATCGCACAACCCGCCGCAGTACAACGGCTTCAAAATGACGCTCGGCGGCTCCATCTACGGCGACTCCATCCAGGAGGTGCGCCGCATGATCGACGAGAGCGACTACGAGAGCGGGGAAGGAAGCGTCGAGGAGCGTGACGTGATGGACGACTACGTCCGCTACATCGCGGAGCGCTTCACCATCGGCCGCAAGCTCAAGGTGGTGGTGGACTGCGGCAACGGTACCGGCTCCATCGTGGCCGAGCGCCTGCTGACGGCGCTTGGCGACAACGTGGAGGTGATCCCCATCTTCTGCGAGTCGGACGGCACCTTTCCCAACCACCACCCGGACCCGGTGGTGGACAAGAACCTGGTGGACATCATCGCCCGCGTGAAGGCGGAGGGCGCGGACCTGGGCGTGGCCTTCGACGGCGACGCGGACCGCATCGGCGCCATCGACGACCGCGGCGAGATCGTGCGCGGCGACACCCTCCTCCTGCTGTACGGCCTGGACCTGATCCAGCGCCGCGGGCCGGGGCAGAAGGTGGTGTTCGACGTGAAGTGCTCGCAGCTCCTTCCCGAGATGCTGGAGAAGGTGGGCGGCGTGCCGGTGATGAACGCCACCGGCCACTCGCTGATCAAGAAGCGGATGAAGGAGGAGGGGTCGCTGCTCTCGGGCGAGCTCTCGGGCCACATCATGTTCGGCGACAACTACTTTGGCTACGACGACGCCCTCTATGGCGCCGTCCTGCTGATCGACATCGTGGCGCGGCAGGGGCGTCCGCTCAGCGAGTGGATCGCCGAGTTCCCCGTCTTCGTCTCCACCGCCGAGCTGCGCTACCCGGCCACCGAGGAGACCAAGTTCGCCATCGTGGAGCGCGCCACGGCGCACTTCCGCAAGGACCACGAGGTGATCGACGTGGACGGCGCCCGCGTTCTCTTCGGCGACGGCTGGGGGCTGATCCGCGCCTCCAACACGGAGCCGGTGCTGGTGGCGCGCTACGAGGCCAAGACCGACGAGCGCCTGGAGGAGATCCGCTCCGAGATGGAAGGCTGGCTCGCCGGCGAGGGCATCGGTGGCCCCTCCGTCGGCCACTGAGCGCTCGTTCGCCTCGCCTTCAACGCACGCGCCGTCCCGCATTCAGGGGCGGCGCGTCGTTGCGGAAGAGAACAGATGGCCTCACACAGAGCCACAGAGGGGCACTACAAGAACAACGAAGGGCTTCTCTGTGCCCTTGCCTTTCCCTCTGCGTCTCTGTGTGATGCTTTTCTCCCAATGACTCCGCTCCGCATCCTCCGCATCCTGCTCGCGCTCGTGCTGCTGCTCGCCGGCGGGGCGGTGATGGCGTTCGGGGGGATGACGGTGATGTACAGCGATCCGCTCGCGACGTCGCTGATCGTGTTCGCCATCGGGCTGGTGCTGCTGGGGGTGGCGGTGTGGCTGATGCGGAAGCGGTCCGCGTAACACCCGGCGTTCGCAAGACGTTGCCGCGAATACATCCGCCCGCTATCATGCTGCGCCTTTTCGGCGGAAGTCCGGAGTGCGCGGCACGCACTCTTTTTCATCACCCGAACCGGAACTGTCCCGGTGAACATCCACGAATACCAGGCCAAAGAGCTCCTGGCCGCGCAGGGGATCCCCGTCCCCATGGGCGAGGTGGCGACCACGCCGGAGCAGGCCGAAGAAATCGCGCGCCGCCTGGGCGGGGCCGTGGTGATCAAGGCCCAGGTGCACGCCGGCGGGCGCGGCAAGGCGGGCGGCGTCAAGCTCGCCAGCACGCCGGAAGAGGCGCGCGAGAAGGCCGAGGCCATCCTCAAGCTGACCATCAAGGACCTCCCGGTGCAAAAGGTGCTCGTCGCCCCGGCCGAGGACATCGCGAGCGAGGCGTACGTCGGCATCATCCTGGACCGCGCCAGCCATGCGCCCGTGTTCATGGTGTCGGCGGCGGGCGGCGTGGACATCGAAGAGGTGGCGCACACCAACCCCGAAGCCATCATCAAGCTGCCGGTGGACCCGCGCTACGGCCTGCTTCCGCACCAGGCGTACGAGCTGGCCACGAAGCTGTATACGGACGTGAAGCAGCAGCGCGCGGCGGCCAAGATCATCCAGCAGCTCTACAAGGCGTTCATGGAGGCGGGCGGCTCGCTGGTCGAGATCAACCCGCTGATCACCACGCCCTCGGGCGAGGTCAAGGCGATCGACGCCAAGTTCAACATCGACGACAACGAGCTCTTCCGCCTGCCGGCCATCGAGGCGCTGCGCGACGAATCGTCCGAGGCGCCGGCCGAGGTGCAGGCGCGCGAGGCGGGGCTGACCTTCATCAAGCTGGACGGCAACGTCGGCTGCGTGGTGAACGGCGCCGGGCTGGCCATGGCCACCATGGACCTGGTGAAGTACTACGGCGGCGACCCGGCCAACTTCCTGGACATCGGCGGCTCGTCGAACCCGGAAAAGGTGGTCAACGCCCTCCGCATCATCACCACCGACCCGGCGGTCAAGGTCATCCTGTTCAACATCTTCGGCGGCATCACCCGGACGGACGACGTGGCGAACGGGATCGTGACGGCCACGCGGCAGCTGAACATGGACATCCCCATCGTCATCCGCCTGACCGGCACCAACGAAGAGATCGCCATCAAGATCCTGAACGAAGCCGGGTTCACCGCGCTTACCGACATGGACGACGCCGTGCAGAAGGCCGTCGCTTTGGCCAACGGGGAGGCCCAGTGAGCATCTTCATCGACAACGACACGCGCCTGGTGGTGCAGGGGATCACGGGCCGTGACGGCTCGTTCCACACCAAGCAGATGATGGAGTACGGCACCAGGGTCGTGGCCGGCGTGACCCCGGGCAAGGGCGGGCAGAAGTTCGAGGGGCAGGTGCCCATCTTCAACACCGTCGCCGAGGCGGTGAAGGAAGGCGGCGCGAACACCTCCGTCATCTACGTGCCCCCGGCCTTCGCCGCGGACGCGATGTTCGAGGCCGCCGACGCGGGGATCGACTTCATCGTCTGCATCACCGAGGGCGTGCCGGTGCTGGACATGACGCGCGTGCGGCCCTACGTGCTGGAAAAGGGGGCGCGGCTCCTGGGCCCCAACTGCCCCGGCCTCCTCTCGGCCGGCAAGAGCAAGGTGGGGATCATCCCGGGCCACATCACGCAGCCGGGCCCGGTCGGCCTAGTGTCCAAGAGCGGGACGCTGACCTACGAGGTGGTGTACAAGCTCAAGGGCGCGGGGATCGGCACCACGACGTGCGTGGGCATCGGCGGCGACCCCATCAACGGCACCTCGTTCATCGACTGCATCGCGGCGTTCGAGGCAGACCCGGAGACGACGGCGATCGTGATGCTGGGCGAGATCGGCGGGACGGACGAGCAGGAAGCGGCCGCCTACATCAAGGCCAACGTCACCAAGCCGGTGGTGGGCTTCATCGCCGGGCAGACGGCGCCTCCGGGGCGGCGCATGGGGCACGCCGGGGCCATCATCTCCGGCTCGGCCGGGACCGCCGAGGAGAAGATCCAGGCGTTCCGCGACAACGGCATCGGCGTGGCCAAGCGCCCCGTGGACGTCGTGGGGCTGATCCAGGAGGTACTCTGAGCCCCATGGCTCGTGAAGGGGGGCGCGAGGTGCGGCTGACGGAGATCCTCCGCCCCGCGCACGTCGTCGCCCCTCTTGCGGCCTCCACGGTGCACGAGGCGGTATCCCAGCTCGCGCGCCGCCTGATCGAAACGGGGGACGTGGCGCAGCCGGAGCGATTGGAGCGCCTCTTCACCGACCAGCACGTGCGGGACCTGATCCACATCGGCGGGCGGGTGCTGCTGCCGCACCTGCGCACGGAGGCGGTGGAGCGGCTGGTTGTGGCGCTGGGGGTGGCCCCGAAGCCGCTGCGCACCAGCGCCGACGACCCCAGCGGCGACGCGCAGGTGATGGTGCTGGTCCTCGCCCCGCCCGCCGCCGCGGACCCGTACCTCCAGACGGTGGCCGCGCTGGCTCGCGCCCTTCGCGACGACGCCACGGTGGACCACCTGGTGGCGGCGCGCAGCGCGGAGGAGGTGCTGGCGATCCCCGAGATCCTCGCCATCACCATCCAGCCGCGCCTGACGGTAAAGGACGTGATGACGCAGCGCGTCTACCGCGTCTCGCCGGACGACAGCGTGCAGGACGTGCTGGCCCTGGTCCGCCAGCACCACCTCCGCGCGATCCCGGTGGTGGGGGAGGGCAGGGAAGTGCTGGGGATGGTCACCGACCGCGACCTCCTGCGCCACTTCCTCCCGGGCGTGCAGAGCCGCGCCGTGAGCCCCTCCCCGGAGGAGATCCGCACCCTCCGCGTCCGCGACGTGATGTCGCGTTCCGTGATCTGCGTCTCCGAGGACCAGGCCCTCGCCGAAGTCACCTCCATCATGGTCTCCAAGGACCTGGAGCGCCTGCCGGTGACGAATGAAGGCAAGCTGACGGGCTTTCTGACGCGGGGGGATATACTTCGCAAGCTGTTCGCGTTCTGACAGAAGTGCTAAGTGCTAAGTGCTAAGTCCTGAACTGCACTACCCAGCACCTGGCACTTGGCACTTGGCACTTAGCACTTAGCACTTAGCACTTAGCACTTAGCACTTAGCACTTTCCCAAACCGACCTTTCACCTTCACGGATATCGAACCGCCATGCCCCGTACCTTTGCCATGATCAAGCCCGACGCCGTCCAGGCCGGCAACGTCGGGAACATCGTCGCACACATCCAGACGGCCGGGTTCCGGATCGTGGGGATGAAGCTGATGCAGATCAGCCTGCAGCAGGCGCAGCGCTTCTACGAGGTCCACGCCGGCCGCCCGTTCTACGGCGAGCTGGTCGAGTTCATGAGCAGCGGCCCCTCCGTGGTGCTGGCGCTCGACGCCGAGAACGCGGTGCAGAAGTGGCGCGACACCATCGGCTCCACCGACCCCGCCGAGGCCGCCGACGGCACCATCCGCAAGCTCTACGCGGAGAGCAAGGGCCGCAACGCCGTCCACGGCAGCGACGCCGACGACACGGCCGCCGCCGAGATCGCCTTCTTCTTCGCGGGCACCGAGCTGGTCGGCTGAGGCGCGCCACCGTGCCCAGTGGATGTGCCCCTTGCGCAAGCGGGGGGCACATCCGCATTTAGGGAGGCAGCTCAACCGTCACCCATCCACCGGCACGAATCGATGAACCTCCTCCTGCGCTGGATCGCGTCCGCACTGGCAGTGGCGGCCGCGGCGTACTTCGTCCCGGGAATCCGCGTGACCGGCGGGCTCCAGACGTACTTCGTGGTGGCGCTGATCCTGGGCATCGCCAACGCCGTTGCGCGCCCCATCGTCAAGGGGCTGGCGTGCGGCCTGATCGTGCTCACGCTGGGCCTCTTCCTCTTCGTCATCAACGCCGCCATGCTCTGGCTCACCTCGCTGGCGGCGCAGCACTTCGGCTACGGCTTCTACGTCGACGGCTTCGTCCCGGCGATCGTCGGCTCCATCGTCATCAGCCTGGTGAGCTGGGTCCTCTCGATGTTCCTGACGGACGACGACTGAACCGCGCCTCACTGGCTCGGACAACAGGTGCAGGCGCACGGACCCTGGCTCATGGCAGGGACGAAGACTCACAAATGAGGGCTGGGACCACGGTCTGCGTGGCTCAGCCCTCTTGTTTGGCACTCCGAGGGCGCGCTGGTATATTGGTTGTAGAGTGGTTGTGTGCTCCTTGTAACTGCCAGCCCACGATAACTACGGTGTGCATATGTCCGCGCCAGCCGTCCACGAACTCCCGGTGGTTGGTGTACGAACGCCAGAGATCGAGGAGCTCGTAAGCGAAATCCGGTCACGACTGAAAGCAGGCACATCTGCCCCGCCGGTGCGCAAGCCGAGGTCAGACCAGTCTCCGCAAGCACAAAGCGATTTCGGCCAGGGCGTATTCATTTCGTCTCCATGGCCTGGATTCGACCTGGACCTGGTCGTACTCGTGAACACTCTAAAGGGAGAAGGAAGCACCACACCAGGGGAGGTGTCGCGGCTGGTCCACAAAGCCCGTACCCAGAAGCCGGAGCGGAGCGTGGTCGTGCTGCTCGACGAGGAGGATGCGGAGGCTGTGCGCGCCGCTCGCGTAGCGGGAGCATTCGACTTCATAGGAGCGGACGAGATCAAGAACGTCGAGGCTGTTTTCTGGCGCTTGCACAACGCGACGCTCCTGGCCCGTGTGTTCGCCTCCGACCAGCCTTCGGCACCAGAGACGCCGCAGACCGTTCGCCCCCTGGCGGTGCGTAGATCGGCGCGGCTGAGCGCGGCCCGGATCCGCGAAGCAGACGCGGCCATCGATGCGGCGGTAGCCTCTCTGCCGCATGCGGAAGAGCGGCGCGCGCATGCCGCGGACCTGCTGAAGGTGATAACCCCCGAGTTCCGCGACGTGCAGTCTGGCAGGTTGGACGCCCGCAAAATCGCCGAAGACATGGAGATGTCCATCGCCGCGCTGGCGCGCGCAGCAGGCGTGTCGCAGCAGGCGCTTTCGTCGAAGCCGGACTCACCCGCTGCACAGGCGGGCCTGCTGCCGGTCGCGCGGCTCTCGAGCGTTCTGAATCAGCTATTCGTGCCCGAGCACAAACGCGTCTGGTTGCAAACCCCGCATCCTCGCTTTGGAGACCGGAGCCCGATTCAAGCCGTGGAAGCGGGTGAGGCGGAGCTGGTGCTCCTCAGTGTGGAGAGCGCGCGGGACGGGAGCCCTGACTGATGCCACCCGGCGGCGGGCCTCCCGCCGGACCGCTGACGCCGGAGCAGCGGGCGCAGCGGACCCTGGCTCGTCGGATCGCACGTGCCCCCGCTCGAAGAGATCGAGGCGACGCTGTGCCGCGCCATTCGCGAGATCCATCTCCGGAGAGATCCGCCCCAACCCCTGTACTATGAGGGGTCGCTGGAGGGAAGGCGCTACACGCCGCCAGCAGGTCCCGCCGGATTGTATCTAGCCACCGATCCATCCACCGCATTCGCCGAAATCCGCGATCTGTTGCAGGGACCAGGAGAACGCGCGCTCCCGTTGACTCCGCGTGATCCGGTCACACTGGTGTACGTCGAAGTCGATCTCGGGGGTGTGCTTGACCTCACGAATCCGGAGGTCCGGCGTCAGTTGCGTGTGAGCAAGCGCCAGATCCTTGCGGAATGGGAGCCGGCCATGCTCGCGTATCTAGGCAGCAAGGGCCCCATGCCTCTTACGCAGCGTATCGCGGAGGCTGCACACCTGTCTGGAGCCGTGAGCGGCATCCTCTACCCGTCCGCGCGGTGGGAGGGGGGGCGATGCCTGGTCATCTTCCCAGACCGCGTGCGGGTGGACGACCGCGTCCGGGCGTACGACACCACAGGGAAGCTCTCGCAGCGGCTCGCCCCCTCCGCTTGGTAGTGTTTTCGGGCGCGGGTGGGGCACAGACAGAGACACGGCGGCGACGAGAAGGATCGGCATCCATCGGCCGTGTTCCTCGGTGCCCTCTCTGTTCCTCCGTGTCTCTGTGTGACGCGCGGTTCTTGCACGTGCCGGAAACCGGGCGTTTGCTTGACAGCGCACGGACTTTGGGATACTTTTACGGTTTATGTTGAAGCTGAACCTGGCGGCGGTGGACCGCGAAGAAGTGGAGATCCACGAGCAGGTGGCGGCCGATGATCCCATGTGGGAAGGGTCGGATGTGCGCCTGGTGGAGCCTCTGCGAGTGGACCTCACCGCCCGCTCCGTGGGCGACGACGGCGTTCTGCTCCGCGGTCGCATCCAGGCGGTGGTGGAGCGCGAATGCCGCCGCTGCCTCACTGCCGTCCGCCAGCCGGTGGACGACACGGTGGACCTGTTCTTCGCCCCCATCGGCGAGGACGAAGACGAGCTGGGGGGCGAGATCTACCCCATGCCGGCGCGCGGGCAGGAGCTGGACGTGACCGAAGCGGTCCGTGAGCAGCTCCTCCTGCGTGCCCCACAGTACGTCGTCTGCAGCGAGGAGTGCCGCGGGCTCTGCCCGCAGTGCGGCACCAACCTCAACGAAGCGACGTGCGACTGCGTTTCCGAAGTGGCCCCGAGCCCGTGGGACGCGTTGAAGCAGGTAAAGTTCGACTAAACCCAGCACTCCGAGAGGGCTCCGATGGCCGTACCCAAGAGGCGCCAGTCCAAGCAGCGCCAGCGCAAGCGCCGCACCCACGTGAAGGCCTCCATGCCTTCCTTCAACGCATGCCCGCAGTGCGGCGATCCGCACCTGCCGCACCGCGTCTGCTCGAACTGCGGCTACTACCGCAACGAGCAGCGAATCGAAGTGGAAGAGTTCTAGGCCCCGCCCGAGAGCTCCGACATATATGCGGATCGCGCTGGACGCGATGGGCTCCGATCGTGCCCCGGCCGTAGAGGTCGAGGGCGCGGTCGGAGCTTTGCTTGAGCGTACCGACCTGCACGTGGTGCTCGTGGGCGACCGCGGGCTCATAGAGGCCGAGCTCGCGCGCCACCCGGACGCCCCGCGCGACCGGGTGTCCGTCGTGCACACCACCGAGGTCATCGAGATGGGGGACTCGCCCGCGCAGGCGGTGCGGCGCAAGCAGGACTCCTCCATCGTCGTGGGCACGCGGCTGCACAAGGACGGCGAGGTGGACGCCTTCGTCAGCGCCGGCTCCACCGGCGCGGTGATGGCGGCCTCGCTCTTCATCCTGCGCCCCCTATCCGGGGTGGACCGCCCGGCGATCGGCGCGGACCTGCCCTCCACCAGCGGGCGCTTCCTGCTGCTGGACATGGGCGCCAACGTGGACGTGAAGCCGCAGCACCTGCTGCAGTTCGCCCACCTGGGGCACATCTATGCCCAGGACCTGATGGGGATCGCCAGCCCGCGCGTGGGGCTCCTCAACATCGGCGAGGAAGAGGAGAAGGGGAACGAGCAGACGGTGGAGGCCTTCCAGCTGCTCAAGGGCGACCCCAACCTGGACTTCGTGGGGAACGTCGAGGGGCGCGACATCATCCGCGGCAAGTGCGACGTGCTGGTGTGCGACGGCTTCGTGGGCAACGTCCTCCTCAAGTTCTACGAGTCGATGTCGGGGTTCATGAGCGGCTTCCTGCGCTCGGCGATCCAGGAGCAGGGCGTGCAGCTCGACCTCGAGCTTCTCTTCCGTACGCTGGACTACACCCAGTGGGGGGGAGCTCCCCTGCTGGGCGTCAACGGCGTCACCATCATCTGCCACGGCGGGTCGCCGCCCATCGCGCTTCGCAATGCGCTCCGCGCCGCCGCCTCCTGCGTGGAGAGCGGGATGGTGGAGCACATCGCGGGGCGCCTCAACCGGCTGGCGGAGGCCACACCTGCATAATGACAGAAACCAAGCCGCGCTCGCGCCTGGTCTCCACGGGACGGTTCAACCCCGACCGCGTGATGACCAACCAGGAGATGGAGTCGCTCGTCGACACGAACGACGAGTGGATCCGCTCCCGCACCGGGATCCGGGAGCGGCGCATCGCCGACAAGGAGACCCACGCCTCCACCATGGCCGCGGCCGCGTCGCGCGTCGCACTGGAGCGCGCCGGGCTGGAGGCGACGGACGTGGACCTGATCCTCCTCTCCACCGCCACCCCGGACCGGCTCCTCCCCTCCACCGCGTGCGACGTGCAGGCGCTGCTGGGTGCGCGCAACGCCGGCTCGTACGACTTCGCCACGGCGTGCTCGGGTTTCCTGTACGGGCTCTCCATGGCGGACGCGCACATCACCGCCGGGCAGGCGGAGACGGTGCTGGTGCTGGCCACGGAGAAGATGTCGTCCATCATCGACTGGACGGACCGCACCACCTGCGTGCTCTTTGGCGACGGCGCCGGGGCGGCGGTGGTGCAGCGTGCGAACGACGACGGGCGCGGCATCCTCAGCGGCTACATGAAGAGCGACGGCACGCTGGCCGAGCTGCTGTGGCGCCCGGGTGGCGGCTCGCGCGTACCGCTGGACGCCATGGTGCTGGACGAGCGCTCGCACTACGTGAAGATGGCGGGGCCGGAGGTGTTCAAGTCCGCCGTGCGCGCCATGTGCGAGGCCGCCGAAACGGCGCTGAACCGCGCCGGGGTGACGGCCGAGGAGATCGACCTCATGGTCCCGCACCAGGCGAACATGCGCATCATCGAGGCGACGGCCAAGTACGCCGGCATCCCGATGGACAAGGTGTTCGTGAACGTGGACCGCTACGGCAACATGAGCTCCGCGTCGATTCCGGTCGCGCTGGACGAGGCGGTGGAGCAGGGGCGCGCCGGGCCGGGGTCGCTGGTGCTGATGGTGGCGTTCGGCGCCGGCTTCACCTGGGCCGCCAACGTGGTGCGCCTGTGACGGGCGAGCGCATCGGCCTCCTCTTCCCCGGCCAGGGGTCGCAGGCGGTGGGGATGGGGCGCGACCTGGCGGAGCGCTTTCCCGAGGCGCGCGCCATCTTCCAGGAAGCGGATGAGGCCCTCGGCTTCGCGCTGACGCGGGTGATGTGGGAAGGGCCGGACGAGGAGCTGACTCTCACGCGCAACACGCAGCCCGCCCTGCTGACGCACAGCGCGGCCGTGTGGGCCGTGCTCCGCGCGCAGGGTGTGGAGGCGGTGTGCGCCGCCGGCCACTCGCTGGGCGAGTTCAGCGCCTACCACGCCGCGGGCTCGCTCTCCTTTGCGGATGCGGTGCGCGCCGTGCGCAGGCGCGGCGAGCTGATGTACGAAGCCGGGCAGGCGCGGCCGGGGACGATGGCGGCCGTGCTGGGGCTGGACGACGAGATCGTGGAAGGGGTCTGCCGCGAGGCGAGCAGCGAGGGCAGCGTGGTTGTGGCCGCCAACTTCAACGCGCCGGGCCAGGTGGTGGTCTCGGGCGACGTGGCGGCGGTGGAGCGCGTGTCGCCCATGCTGGTGGCCGCCGGGGCGAAGAAGGTGGCCGCGCTCAACGTGAGCGGCGCCTTCCACTCGCCGCTGATGGCGCCCGCCGAGGCGGGGCTTACCGAGCAGCTGGAGGCGGCGGAGTTCGGCGCCCCAACCTTCCCGGTGGCCTCCAACGTCGACGCCACGCCGGTCACGGACCCGGTGGAGGCGCGCGCGCTGCTGGTGAGGCAGCTCACCTCTTCGGTGCGCTGGACGCAGTGCGTGCGCACGATGCTGGGGCTGGGCGTGACGCAGTTCCTGGAGGTGGGCACCGGCAAGGTGCTCACCGGGATGCTGAAGCGGATCGATCCGGCGGCGTCGGGGCGGGGGACCGCCCTGGGGACCGCCGATCAGATTGAGGCTTACCTGGGCACGGGGGCGTGATGGCGGAGCTTCAGGGGCAGGTGGCGCTGGTCACCGGCGGATCGCGCGGGATCGGGCTGGGGATCGCGCGCGAGCTGGCGGATGCCGGCGCGCGCGTGGCGGTGGTGGCGCGCGACGGCGCCCGCGCCGAGGCGGTGGCGGCCGAGCTGCCGGGCGAGGGGCACCGCGGCTACGGCTGCGACGTGGCCGACCCGGAGGCGACCGCCGCGCTGGTCAAGCGCGTGGAAGAGGAGCTGGGACCGCTGGACGTGCTGGTGAACAACGCCGGCGTTACGCGCGACAACCTCCTGATGCGCATCAAGGACGACGATTGGACCGCGGTGATGGACACCAACCTGCGGGGTGCCTTCAACCTCATTCGCGCCGCGTCGCGCGGGATGATGAAGCGCCGCTCGGGGCGGATCGTGAACATCAGCAGCGTGGTGGGGATCACGGGCAACAAGGGGCAGGCCAACTACGCCGCCTCCAAGGCCGGGCTCATCGGGCTCACCAAGTCGGTGGCCAAGGAGCTCGGATCGCGCGGGGTTCTGGTCAACGCCGTCGCGCCGGGGTACATTGAGACGGACATGACCTCCGACCTGCCCGAAGCGGCGCGCACCGCGCTCTCCTCGCAGATCGCGCTGGAGCGGCTGGGCCGGCCGGAGGACATCGCGCCGGTGGTACGCTTCCTGGCGGGGCCGGGCGCATCGTACATCACCGGGCAGGTGGTGGTGGTGGACGGCGGGATGGTGATGTAGGACCGGCGGGGTGGCGCCGACGCGCGCGGCCTGCGCGCCCGCCGCCCCAGATCGTGGAAACCCAACCTGGAGAGCCGAGCAATGGCCGACGTCGAACAGAAGGTCAAGGACATCATCATCAACGAGCTGGGCGTGGAGGCCGAGAAGGTCACTCCCGAGGCCCGCTTCGTGGACGATCTGGGCGCGGACTCGCTGGACACCGTCGAGCTCGTCATGGCGTTCGAGGAAGAGTTCGGGATGGAGATCCCGGACGAGGACGCCGAGAAGCTGCAGACCGTCGGCGACGCGATCAGCTACATCCAGAACAACAATCCGTCCTGACCGCTGTTCCGGAGCGCCGCGGGCCCACTGTGGGGCTCGCGGCGCTCGCTTTCCGCCCGTGCGGCGGAGCTGACTTTCCGAGCGGCGGGCGCCCCGCGGGTGTCCGCCCTTCCACTATCCCAGTATGACCGGAGCGGTGATGAATCGCCGAGTCGTGATCACGGGGGCGGGGCTCGTCACGCCCGTGGGGCTGGACCTCCAGGAGAGCTGGGCGGGCCTGCTCGCGGGGCGCAGCGGCGCCGGCCCGATCACCCAATTCGACGCCTCCAACCACGCCGTGCGCTTTGCCTGCGAGGTGAAGGGGTTCGACCCCACGCTGTACATCGACCGCAAGGAGGTGAAGCGCACCGACCGCTTCTCCCACTTCGCGATCGCCTCGGCCGTGCAGGCCATGAGGCACGCGGGCCTCGACGAGGAGCGCGACGGGATCGACCACGAGCGCTTCGGCGTCGTGATCGGCAGCGGCATCGGCGGCATCCACACGTTCGAGGAGCAGCACTCCAAGCTGATCCAGAGAGGCCCGGACCGCGTGTCGCCCTTCTTCGTCCCGATGTTCATCTCGGACATCGCGGCGGGGCTGGTGTCGATCCGCTACGGCGCCAAGGGTCCCAACTACTGCACCGTCTCCGCCTGCGCCAGCAGCGCGCACGCGCTGGGGAACGCCTTCCGCAGCATCAAGTGGGACGAGGCGGACCTGATGATCGCCGGCGGCACGGAGGCGACCGTTTCCGCGCAGACGGTGGCCGGCTTCGCGGCGATGAAGGCGCTCTCGGAGCGCAACGACTCCCCCGAAACCGCCAGCCGCCCCTTCGACGCCACGCGCGACGGCTTCGTGCTGGGTGAGGGCTCGGGGATGGTGGTGCTGGAGGAGCTGGAGCACGCCCGTGCCCGCGGCGCCACCATCATCGCCGAGATCGTCGGCTTCGGCCAGACGGCGGACGCCTACCACATCACCGCGCCGTCCGAAGGCGGTGAGGGCGCCGTACGCGCGATGAAGCTCGCGCTCAAGGAAGCCGGCGCCGACGCGTCCGAAGTGGACTACGTCAACGCGCACGGCACCTCCACCCCGGCCAACGACCGCAACGAGTCCGCCGCGATCCGGACGGTGCTGGGCGACCGCGCGCATGAGGTGGTGGTCGGCTCCACCAAGAGCATGACGGGCCACACGCTGGGCGCGGCCGGTGCCATCGAGGGCGTGATCTGCGCGCTGGCGTGCCGGGAGGGGAAGATCCCCCCCACCATCAACTACACCACGCCCGACCCCGACTGTGACCTGAACTACGGGACCGGCGGCGTGACGGAGCGGCCGGTGGGTCTGGCGCTGAGCAACTCGTTCGGCTTCGGCGGCCACAACGTGTGCCTGGCGGTGCGGCGGTACGAGGACTGAAGGCCCCCTCCCCCGCTCGTCACCTCGCGGCCCCTCCCCAATAACTACCTGGGGGAGGGGCGTAGGGCCCTCACCCCGGTCGTTCCTCGCCGCCCCTCTCCCAAACGGCCGGGAGAGGGGCGTCTGCATGGATCTGCGCCAGTTGCGCAATCCTGTAGGGGCGCGATTCATCGCGCCCGTGCCGGGCGCTGCTCTGCCGCCATTCTCACGCGTCCTGGCCCCCGCTCCCGCGCCTGGAACCACGTAGGGACAGCCCCGCCTGGCGGCCCGTGCTCCGGGCATGCGCCGTCCTGTGGCAACAAGGAAGAGGGCCCGCGGCACGCGAGCCCCTTCAGTGGGCTTCCCGTAGTTCCAGCGGGGGGCTTTAGCCCCTCGCGGCCCGCGCCAGCGGGGGCATCATCCCTCGCGCCCCACCACCCGCGCCTACCTGCACTCGCGCACCTCGTTGCGCTCGCGGAAGCGCACGGCGCCGTCCACGCGGCGGAGGCGCGCGATGTCGACGGGCGTGGTAATCGCGGCGGTGTTGCCGCAGCGCGAGCCGGGGGATTGCTTCAGGATCGACACTTCCACCCCCTCCGCGGTGCGGGTGGCGCCCTCCACGAGGATGCCGTAGCCGCCGGAGCGGCGGGAACCCAGCGCCGCGACGACGACCATCTCTCGCTCGAAGTCGATGGCCGGGAGCGCCGGCACGGGGGTATGGTTGCGCCAGACGTCGCGCCAGATCGCCTCCCACGCACGCGCATCGCGAACGACCACGCGCGCGGAGTCCGTGAGGCCGCTGTTGAAGGTGAAGGGGTACGGCTCGGTCCGCAGCCGGGCGAAGGCAAGAGACTCGTCCGCGGGCCTGGTCGAATGCGAGCCTTCAGGGCCCAGCGGGGCGGATTTGCCGCAGGCTGCGGTCAGGAGTAGCGAGGCCAGCATGAGCGACGCTATGCGAGACATTTGAAAACCCCTGGATCGTGTGGTGGGGCACGGGCCCGTCCCGTTCTCCCGCCGGAAAAAACGCGCCGCGGTGGTTTTCCGTGACAGCACCGGCGCGGTCGGTTGCTCGCTGGCGGCGGGGACGGCTATTGTACCCCGCCTCGCGCGTGGCATTCACGAAAGACTGGGAAGAGCGGATGAGGATTGGGCACGGGTACGACTCCCACCGCTTCGCGGAGGGACGCAGGCTGATCCTGGGCGGGGTGGAGATCCCCTTCGAGCGCGGGCTGACCGGGCACTCCGACGCGGACGCAGTGGCGCACGCCGTCACCGACGCTATCCTGGGCGCGGCGGGGCTGGGCGACATCGGGAGGCACTTTCCGCCCTCCGATCCGCAGTACAAGGACGCGGACTCGCTGGGGCTGCTTGCGCACGCGGTGCGGCTGCTTGCGGGGCGCAACTACCAGATCGTCAACGTGGACGTGACCGTCGTGGCCGAGGCGCCGAAGATCGGGCCGCACGTGCCGGCGATGCAGGAGCGGCTGGCGTCTGTGCTGGGGATCGCGCCGGACCACATCTCCATCAAGGGGAAGACCAACGAGGGGATGGGGTGGATCGGGCGCGGCGAGGGGATCGCCACCTTTGCCGTGGCGCTGATCGACGACCTGGAGGGGATCGACTCGCTCCACGCGCGCCACCGGCGTGACAGCCACCTGTAGAGCGGAGGACGCATGTCGGGGCTGATCGACCGGCTGATCGAATGGATGCAGGGGCTCCCCGGGCCGCTGGTGTACGTGGTGATCGGCGCCTTCGCGGGGCTGGAGAACATCTTTCCCCCCGTGCCGGCGGACGTGATCGCGCTCACGGGCGGCTTCCTGGCGGGGCGCGGCACCATCTCGCCGATCGGGGCGTTCCTGGTGGTGTGGGGGTGCAACGTGGGTACGGCGCTGGTGACGTACTGGGTGGGCCGGCGCTACGGCGCGTCGTTCTTCCAGGGGCGCGTCGGGCGGATGATCCTGCAGCCGCAGCAGATGACGCGGCTCTCAGGCCTGTACGCGAAGCACGGCGCCAAGGTGATCTTCTTCAGCCGCTTCCTCCCCGGCTTCCGCGCGGTGGTGCCGGTGTTCGCGGGAACGAGCGGGATGGGATGGGTGCGAACCGCCACGCCGATCGCGCTGGCGTCGGGGCTGTGGTACGGGATGATCGTGTACCTGGGCGCCACCGCCGGGCGCAACTGGGAGCAGATCCGCGTGGCCGTGGAGGCGTCGGGGCGCTGGCTGGGGATCGCCGCGGTGATCCTCTTCGCGCTCGTGGGGTGGTGGTGGTGGCGCAGCCGCGGGGAGGCGGCCTGAGCACCGCCGAAGCGCCCACGCCGGAGGAGCTGGACCGCACGGCGCGGCAGTTCGGGGTGGAGGGCTTCATCGACCACCTCCGCTTCGAGCGCAACCTGAGCGAGCAGACCATCGACGCCTATCGCCGCGACGTGGTCCGCATGTGCTCGCACGCGCGGACGCTGGGGCGCGCCCGCCCTTCCGAGGTCACCACCGACGACCTGCGGCGCTTCGTCCTCCTCCTCAAGGACCTGGGGCTCGCGCCGTCCTCCATCGCGCGCAACATCTCCGCGCTGCGCACCTACTTCCGCTTCCTGCTGGGCGAGAACGAGGTGGTGGCGGACCCCAGCGAGGCGATCGACACGCCGACGGCGTGGAAGACGCTCCCGGGCGTGCTCACGGTGGCGGAGATCGAGCGCTTGCTCGAGGCGCCGGACATCATGCACCCGCTCGCCTGGCGTGACCGGGCGATGCTGGAGTTCGCGTACGCCAGCGGGGTGCGCGTGTCCGAGCTCACCGGCATCCGCGTGCGCGACCTGCACCTGGACGACGAGTTCGCGTCCGTCTTCGGCAAGGGCGCCAAGGAGCGGATGGTGCCGGTGGGGCGCCGGGCGATCGGCGCGCTCTCCATCTACCTGCGCGAGACGAGGCCGCGGCTGGAGCGGGGGAAGGGTGAGGGGCGCGTCTTCCTCAACGCCCGCGGCGGGCCGCTGACTCGCATGGGCGTGTGGAAGATCCTCCGGCAGCACGTGGAGGCCGCCGGCATCGAAAAGAAGGTGACCCCCCACACCCTGCGCCATTCGTTCGCCACGCACCTGCTGGAGGGGGGCGCCGACCTGGTGGCGGTGCAGGAGATGCTGGGCCACGCGGACATCTCCACCACGCAGATCTATACGCACGTGGACCGGACGTACCTGTCGCAGATCCACCGCCAGTTCCACCCGCGTGCATGATGGGGTTGCGGCGGCGGGGCAGGGCAGACACGCAGGTCTGCCCTACGGGGGTCCGTGCGAAAGGACGGGCGGCGGTGCGGTGGCGGGCACGGGCAGCCACGTAGGGCAGCCCCTACGGGAATTGGTGCGGCGAGCCGGCGTCGATTCCGGGCAGGGGAGGGCGCGACAAATCGCGCCCCTACGCGTTCCCGGGTCCGGAAGGCTCGCGCGGAAGGCCGCAATCTCCCACCTTTCCCAGCAGTTTGGGAGAGGGGGGCCGGGGGGGTGAGGGCCTCCGCCCTCACGCCACTCGCAGCACCACGATCCCGCACACGATCAGCGCGATGCCCAGCAGGCGCCCGGCGTCGCGCGGCTCGCCGAGGATGAGCATGCCGAGCAAGCTCGCCCCCACCGCGCCGATGCCAGTCCATACGGCATAGCCGGTGCCGACGGGGATGGTGCGCAGCGCCGTGGCGAGCAGGTAGAAGCTCGCGCCCATCGCGGCCAGCGTCCCCACGCTCGGCCACAGGCGCGTGAAGCCCTCCGTGTACTTGAGGCCGATCGCCCACACCACCTCCAGCAGCCCCGCGACGAACAGGTACGCCCACGCCATTCCGCTCTCCCATTCTGGCTCCGCTCCGGCCGCCCCGCGTCGTGCGGAACGTGGGGCAAAGTTAGCACGGGGGCGGGCTCGGGGCACCGGCGACCGTTGCAAAGAGGGGCCGCCCGCGCCATCGTTCATCGGTCGTTACGCTGCGGGATGCGTGGACACGGCGCGGAAGCAGGCGAGATCATCACAGGGAAGTCATGATCCTGGTTATCGATAACTACGACAGCTTCACGTACAATCTAGTCCAGTATCTCGGCGAGCTGGGGGCGGAGTTGGAGGTCGTGCGCAACGACCAGCTCACCGTCGCCGAGATCGCGGAGCGCGCTCCGGAGCGCATCGTCATCTCCCCCGGCCCGTGCACGCCTACCGAGGCGGGGGTGTCGGTGGAGACGATCCGCGAGCTTGGGCCAAAAATCCCGATCCTCGGCGTCTGCCTGGGCCACCAGTCGATCGGGCAGGCGTACGGCGGCGAGGTCGTGCGCGCCGCGAAGCCGATGCACGGCAAGACCTCGCCGATCCGCCACACGGGGGAGGGGATCTTTCGCGGCATCCCGGCGCCGTTCACCGTGGCGCGCTACCATTCGCTGGTGATCGAGCCGTCGTCGCTGCCGGCCGAGCTGGAGGCGGTGGCGTGGACGGACGAGCCAGGGTTCGAGACGGAGATCCAGGCGGTCCGCCACCGCGAGCACCCGGTGTGGGGCGTCCAGTTCCACCCGGAATCCATCGCCAGCGAGCACGGGCACGCGCTGCTTCGCAACTTTCTGGAGCTCGGATGAAGCTTCGCCCCGCACTTCTCGCGGCACTCCTCCTCATGGCATTCGCGCTCCCCGCCGCCGCGCAGGGGGTGACGGTGCGCGGCGACGACCGGAGCCGCGCCGCCGAGATCGCGCGCGAGGTGCTCGCACGTGGCAACTACCTGCGCATCGACCGCGATACCATCCTCCCCGCGACGTTCTCCGCGCCGGGGGATCTGGTCATCTACGATGCGGACGTGCGGCTGGAGGGCTCCGTCGCGGGGTCGGTGGCGGTGCTGGGCGGACACCTCTACCTGCGCCCCGGCTCGCGCGTCGGCGGCGAGATCGCGGTCATCGATGGTGGCGTCTACCGCTCCGCGAAGGCGCAGCACGGCGCAATCTCGGAATCCCACCCGTCGACCGTAGTCGTGCGCGGCGATTCGACGGGGAGGGCAGGGGACTCCACGCTGGTCGCGACCGTGGTTGGGCCGCCGCTGCCGCGCTCCTTCCGACCCCTCTTCCTGACGCCGACGTACGACCGGGTGAACGGAGCCACCGTGGCGGGGGGCGCGCAGTTCCGCTTCTCGCCTGACCCGGGTTCGGGGCTGGCGAGCGGGTTCCTGGCGTATCGCCACAAGCAGGACGACCACCTGGGTGGCCAGCTGCGTGTGGAGTACCCGCTGCGCATCCAATCGCTGCGCTTGGAAGCCGAGCTGTCGCGCCAGACGCGCACCAATGACGCCTGGCATCACGGCGACATCGTCAACTCGGTGACCGCGGCGTTGGTCGGGCGCGACTACCGCGACTACTACGACGCGGACCGCGCCTCCGTCTTCGTCACGCGCCCCGTCGGCAAGCCGATCATCGCGGGGGAGTCGTGGCTGGGCCCGCGCGTCGGCGTGCAGGTGGAGCGCGCCCGCTCGCTGGAGACGGAGCCGGACCTCCCCTCGCTCCTGGGCGACGGCCTGCTCCGCGAGAACCCGCCGGTGCTGGAGGGGACGATCGTCTCCGGGATCGTGGGTGCCACGCTGCGCTGGCGCGGGCAGACGGTGCAGCTGGAGGGTTTCGCGCAGGTGGAGCAGGGTTTCGGCGACGCGACGTTCACGCAGGCGCTGGCCTGGGCCGACTTCTATACCCTGACTTTCCGCCAGCAGTCGGTGCACGTCTACGCGCGCACGATGCTCCCCATCGCTTCCGACGCACCGCCGCAGCGGTTCGGCAACCTCGGCGGTCCGGGCACGCTGCCCACCACCGCGATCTCCGCCTTTCGCGGCGACCACCTGGTGTACGTGGGGTCGGAGTACCTGATCCCCTTGTCGCCGAAGCTGATGATCCCGTACCTGGGCCAGCCCTCGGTGGAGCTGGTGCATTCCTCCGGCGCCGCATGGACGGATTCGGCGCCGGCCTTTGTGCAGAACGTGGGGGGGGGCGTTCGGTTTTTTCTTGCGCGCGTCGGCGTGGTCGTGAACCCCGCGGCGGACGACCTGGACCCGGCGGTGTACTGGTCGTTCTCGCTGCCCCGGTTCTAATCCGGGGGTTCGGAGCGGGGGCGGGCACGGGCAGCCACGTGGGGCGGCCCCTACGAGGTTGCGGTGTGGAGGGGCAGGTGTCGGACGGCACGGGCGGTGGCAGACACGCAGGTCTGCCGTACGGTATCGGTGCGGTGGGCGTGGGTCGCGGTGGGGGCGAGGGTGGGCGCGATGAATCGCGCCCCTACGGATCTGTGTGTTCCTCGCGGATTTCGCCCCCCTCTCCCGAGCCCAGAGGCGCAGCCTCTCCTGTTATCGGGAGAGGGGGGCAGCGAGGAACGAGCGGGGGTGAGGGCCCCCGTGAGCACTCCATTAGCCGCCCCGCCGCCGCTTTGACAAACCGCCGCGCCGACGCTAGGTTGAGTGGCGTGATTATTGCAAATGCGCGCGGCATCCCCGCACATTTTTCGGTTCGATGAGCGCCCGCGTACTGGGCGTCGTTCCGGCACGCATCGGCTCCTCGCGCTTGCCGCGGAAGCCGCTCTTCCCCATCGCTGGCAGGCCACTCCTGGAGTGGGTCTGGCGCCGGGCGATGGGGCTCGCTGTGTTCGACGCGGTCGTGGTCGCCACGGATTCCGCCGAGGTCGCGGAGGCGTGCCGCGGCTTCGGGGCGGAGGTGCGGCTCACGGATCCGGCGCACCCCTCCGGCACCGACCGCGTCGCTGAAGTCGCAGGCGACCCGGAGTTCGCAGGGTACGAGGTGATCGTCAACGTGCAGGGCGACGAGCCTTTCCTGCTGGCGGAGCACGCGAGCGCGGCGATCGGGCTGGTGCGCGACGGCGGGTGGGAGCTGGGGACGGTGGCGACGCCCATCCGCACCCGCGCAGAGTGGCTGGAGCCGTCCGTGGTCAAGGTGGTGCGCGGCGACGACGGCGGTGCGCTACTCTTCACCCGCGCCCCCGTGCCGCACGCGCGCGACGCGGAGCCTGAGTTCAGCAGCGGCACGTATCTGCGCCACGTGGGGCTCTACGCCTACCGCCGGGACGCGCTGCTGCGCTGGGTCGCGCTGCCGGAAGGGCGGCTGGAGCAGATCGAGAAGCTGGAGCAGCTCCGCCCGCTGGCGGCGGGGATGCGCATGGGCGTGGCCGTGGGCCCGCCGGCCGAAGGGGGGATCGACACCCCCGCCGACGCCGAGCGCGCGGAACGCCTCCTACGAAACGAGTCCACACCTCCCGCCACGGAGCGAGCAGCCGAATGACCGCCCTGAACACGGCGCCCACCAAGTACATCTTCGTCACCGGCGGCGTCGTCTCGTCGCTCGGCAAGGGGATCGCGGCCGCGTCGCTGGGCCGGCTCCTGGTGGAGCGCGGGCTCCGCGTGACGATCCAGAAGTTCGATCCCTACATCAACGTGGACCCCGGCACGCTCTCGCCCTTCCAGCACGGCGAGGTCTTCGTGACCGACGACGGCGCGGAGACGGACCTGGACCTGGGGCACTACGAGCGCTTCGTGGGCGAGAGCCTGTCGCAGTCCAACAGCATCACGACGGGGCGCATCTATCAGGACGTCATCACCCGCGAGCGGCGCGGCGAGTACCTGGGCGCCACGGTGCAGGTGATCCCGCACATCACGGACGCCATCAAGGGGGCGATTCGCCGCCTGGCGCCCAACCACGACGTCGTCATCACCGAGATCGGCGGCACCGTGGGCGACATCGAGAGCCTCCCCTTCCTGGAAGCCATCCGCCAGTACCGGCAGGAGGTGGGGCGCGAGCACACGCTCTTCGTGCACCTCACGCTGCTGCCGTACATCGCGGCGGCGGGGGAGCTGAAGACGAAGCCGACGCAGCACTCCGTGCGCGAGCTGATGCAGATCGGCATTCAGCCGGACGTGCTGATCTGCCGCAGCGAGCGCGCGATCGAGCCGGACATGCGCCGCAAGATCGCACTCTTCTGCAACGTCGACGTGGCGTCGGTGATCGAGGCGCGCGACGCGGAGACCATCTACGAGGTGCCGCTGGAGTACCACCGGCAGCGCCTGGACGAGCTGGTGGTCAACAAGCTGGGGCTCACCACGCCCAAGCCCGATCTGGACGAGTGGCGCGAGCTGGTGAGCCGGCTCAAGAACCCCAGCAACGGCATCGTGCGCATCGCCGTCGTGGGCAAGTACGTGGCGCTGATCGATTCCTACAAGTCGGTGCAGGAGGCGCTGATACACGGCGGGATCGCGGCGGATGCCAAGGTCAAGATCGAGTGGCTCTCCTCCGAGGACTTCGAGAACGGCGAAGGGGCGGAGAAGCTGGCCGGCTACCACGGCCTGCTCATCCCCGGCGGCTTCGGCGTGCGCGGGGTGGAGGGGATGCTCTCCGCCATCCGCTGGGCGCGCGAGAACGGCCTCCCGTTCTTTGGGATCTGCCTGGGGATGCAGACGGCGATCATCGAGTTCTCGCGCACCGTGTGCGGGATCGAGGAGGCGCACTCGGCCGAGTGGGAGCGCGCCACCGCCGACCCGGTGATCTGCCTGATGGACTCGCAGCGCCAGATCACCGACCTGGGCGGCACCATGCGGCTGGGCGCGTACACGGCGCGGCTGCAGCCCGGCTCGCGCGCGGCGGAGATCTACGGCACCCTGGAGATCAGCGAGCGCCATCGCCATCGCTACGAGGTCAACAACGTGTACCGCGAGGCGCTGGGCGAGCAGGGGATGCAGTTCAGCGGGCTGTCGCCGGACGGCAACCTGGTGGAAATGATCGAGTTGCCGTCGCATCCCTGGTTCGTGGCCACGCAGGCGCACCCGGAGCTCAAGTCGCGCCCGGACCAGCCGCACCCGCTCTTCGCCTCCTTTGTGACGGCGGCGGCGGCGTACCGCGATGGGCAGAACGCCCCCGCGCAGCAGCAGCCCGAACTGATGGCGGAGGCTTCGTCGTGAGCCAGGCGCTCGCGCGCGGCGGCGGCGACGTCGCGGAGCTCTTCCGCGTAGGTGCGCCGTTCTTTCTGATCGCGGGGCCGTGCGTGCTGGAGGACGACCGGCTCAACCTCTCCATCGCCGAGGCGCTGGCGAGGATGGCGGACGATCTGTCGCTCCCGCTGCTCTTCAAGGCGTCGTTCGACAAGGCGAACCGCTCCTCCGCCGGCTCGCCGCGCGGGCCGGGGATGGAGGAGGGGCTGCGCAAGCTGGCGCGCGTGCGGGACGAGGTGGGGCTGCCGCTGATCACCGACGTGCACGAGCCCGCGCAGTGCGCGGCCGTGGCCGAGGTGGCGGACGTGCTCCAGATCCCCGCCTTTCTCTGCCGCCAGACGGATCTGCTGGTGGCGGCGGGGGCCACGGGGCGGCCGGTGAACGTGAAGAAGGGGCAGTGGATGGGGCCCCACGAGATGCGCGGCGCCGCGGACAAGCTGCGGGGCGCCGGCGCCGGCGGCGTGGCGGTGACGGAGCGCGGTACCTTCTTCGGCTACGGCAACCTGGTGGTGGACATGCGCTCCTTCGTGCAGATGCGCGAGACGTGCGACGCTCCCACCGTGTTCGACGGCACCCACTCGGTACAGCGCCCCGGCGAGGGCGCGGGCGTCAGCGGCGGGGAGCCGCGCTTCATCCCGCACCTGGTGCGCGCAGCGGTTGCCGCCGGCGCCGACGCGCTCTTTCTGGAGACGCACCCCGACCCGGCCAGCGCGCCGTCGGACTCCACCAACATGCTCCCCATCGAGCGGCTGCGACCGCTGGTGGAAGAGGTGCTCGCACTGCGCGCCGCGCTCGGCTTCGGCGGATGATGGCGCCCGTGGGGGACCCGCCCGCCGCCATCCCGCGCGATGATGCGCGCCGCATCCGCCTCGTCATCCTGGACGTGGACGGCGTGATGACGGACGGCGGCATCTACCTGGGCGCGACGTCCGCGGGCGAGCGGGTGGAGCTGAAGCGATTCGAGATCCAGGACGGGATCGGCACCCGGCTCCTGCACGAAGGGGGGATCAGGGTCGCCATCGTCACCGGGCGCGAGTCGAGGGCGGTGACGATGCGCGCGGAGGAGCTGATGATCCGCGAGGTGCACCAGGACCGCACCGCCTCCAAGCTCCGCATCGTCACCGCGATGCTCGAGCGGCTAGGGATCGGCTGGGAGGAGACCGCCTTCCTGGGCGACGACCTTCCCGACCTCCCCGTGATGCGGCGCGTGGGGCTCCCCGCGGCGGTGGGGAACGCGGCCGGCGACGTCCGTGCGGTGGCGCGCTGGCAGGGGACGCGGCACGGCGGCTACGGGGCCGTACGCGAGTTCGCGGAGGCGCTGCTGGGCGCGCGCGGCCAGTGGAGCGCCCTGGTGGAAGCGTACGTCCGCCAGCGCGAGGCGGGGCAGTGACGGTGGCGGCGCCGGCGGGGATCGGCACGGACGAGATGCTGGAGCGTGCCCGCCACGTGATCCGCACCGAGGCCGCTTCCGTTGCGGCGCTGGAGAGCCGAATCGGGGTGGAGTTCGCGGCGGCGGTGGACGCGGTGCTGGAGGCGACCGGGCGGGTGATCGTGGCCGGCGTGGGGAAGAGCGGGATCGTGGGCCGCAAGCTCGCCGCCACCCTCACCTCCACCGGCACCCCGGCCGTCTTCCTCCACCCCGTCGAGGCGCTGCACGGCGACCTGGGGCTGGTGGGGAGCGGCGACGTCGCCATCCTCCTCTCCAAGAGCGGCGAGAGCGAGGAGCTGCGCGGCCTGCTGGAGTACCTGAAGCGGATGGACGTGGGCGTCGTCGCCCTCACCGGCCGGCCCGAATCCGCGCTGGCGCGCCAGGCGGACTGGGTGCTGGACTGCTCGGTGGCCGCAGAGGCGTGCCCGCACGACCTCGCCCCCACCTCGTCCACCGCCGCCGCCATGGCGATGGGTGACGCGCTGGCGGTGGCCCTCCTGCTGCGCCGCGGCTTCGGGCGCGACGACTTCGCCCGCTTCCACCCCGGCGGCGCGCTGGGGCGCCGGCTGCTGCTGCGCGTGCAGGACGTGATGGAGACGAGCGACCTGCCGCTCCTCCCCCGCGGCGCCACCATGCGCCAGGCGCTGGTGCCGCTGGCCGAGCGCCGCGGGACGGTGGCGGTGGTGGATGACGAGGGACGCCTGCTGGGCGTCGTAACCTCTGGGGATCTCACGCGGCTGATGGAGCGCGAGGAACACTTCTACGGAATCGCCGTATCCGAAGTCATGACTCGCGAACCCAAAACCGTCGAGCCGGGGGAACTCGCCGCCGCGGCCGTGGGCGTCATGGAGCGCTACGGTGTCATGGCGCTCCCCGTGGTGGACGAGGGACGCGTGGTGGGGATGGTGCACCTCCACGACCTGATGCGGGCGGGGGCGGTATGAAGGCATCCCGGGCGAGTGAACTCGCTGCAACAACAGCACAAAGTCCGCCTTCGCGGACTCGGGGTCCGGCACTGGTGTGGACCCCACGAGTCCCCGCAGGGGGACTTCCCGCGGTTGTTGCCGCGACTTTAGTCGCCGCACTCGCCGGGTGCAGCGGGAGCACGACGCCCATCGGCACCGCGGCGTTCGAGGCGGACGCCAACCAGGTGACGATCGGGATGAAGATGAAGATGACGGAGGAAGGCACCACCAAGGCCGACATCTTCGCCGACACCGCCGTCACCATGCCCGGCCAGACGCGCACGAATCTCAAGGGGGTGCGGCTTCTCTTCAGCACCCCTTCGGGCCAGCAGGGTACGCTTACATCCAAGACGGGCGAGTACGACCCGGCTTCGCAGGTGATGGTGGCGCGGGGGAAGGTGGTCCTCATCATCCCCGGCGAGCAGGGGAAGGGGAAGCGCACCATCAAAAGCGAGGAGCTCCACTGGGACCAGCGCAACGACCGCGTGTGGAGCGAAAAGGCGACGAGTCTCCTTGAAGACGGCAAGACGTTGTACACGCAGGGCTTCAGCGCGGACAGCCGGTTCACGAACGTCCAGGGCACCAACGCCCGGACCGGCTCCGTGCAGGTGGGCGACGGAGGGATACGATTCTGATGCGCTACTTCATTCTCGCAATCGCGGCGGCGCTTGCCGCCACGCCCGCGGCCCTGGCCGCGCAGGCGAATTCGTGCCTCCTGGTAGACCAGAACGGGCCGTGGACCGCCGTGGGCGACCCCGCCAACCGCGTCATCTCGGCCGATGGGCCGCTGCTGGTGAGGTGCACGGGGGGCGAGGAGCTGCGCGCCGACAGCGCCGTGATCTACCAGGCGATGAACGAGGTGCACCTCTTTGGGCAGGTGGACTTCCAGGACCCCACGCGCACGCTGACGGCCGACCGCGCCATCTACAACTCCGGCACGGGGCGGCTCTTTGCGCAGGGGAACGTCATCTTTACCGACAAGCAGCGCGGCTCCACCCTGCGCGGGCCGGAGCTGGAGTACTTCAAGGCGATGCCGGGGCGCCCCGACGCGCAGGCCATCGCCACGCAGCGCCCGCACCTGACGCTGGTGCCGCGCGGGAGCGGCGGCCAGCGCCGCGACCCCATGGAGATCGACGGCGACCGCATCACCAGCACCGGCGACAAGTTCATGACCGCCGAGGGGAACGTGGTGATCGTCAGCAAGGACGTGAGATCCACGGCCGCCACCGCCTTCTACGACGCCACCGCCGAGCGGATGGAGCTGCGCACCGCCGCCCGCGTGCGCAACCCGCAGTACGAGCTGCAGGGCGAGTACATTGAGAGCAACCTGCGCGACGGCAAGCTGACCCGCGTCCTGGCCCGCACCAACGCGCGGCTGGACAGCGAGCGGCTGGACGTGGACGGGCCGCAGCTCCTGATGTTCTTTGAGAACGACAAGCTGCAGCGCGTCGTCAGCGGCCAGGAGCCGCAGGCGGCGGCGCCGCGCGACAGCACGAAGGCGCTTCCGCGGTCGGTGGCGCTTGCGAGCGGGTTCCGGATGGAGGCAGATTCGCTGGAGGCGATCATGCCCGGCCAGGAGCTGCGCGAGGTGCACGCGATCGGCTCCGCGCACGGGCTGGCTTGGGACACCGTGGCCGTGGGCGCGCCGGGCGACACCGCCGCGCACCGCCAGCGGGTGACCACCCCGCCGGACGCGCTGGAGGACCGCGACCTGATCCTGGCGGACACCATCATCGGCTACTTCACGCGCGACACCACCGCGCGCCGCCCCGCCCGCGACAGCGCGGACGCCAAGGTGGAGATCGAGCGCCTGGTGGCCATCGGCAACGCGCGCTCCGTGTACCGCGTGCGCAACGACGACGCGCCGGCGGGGCAGAAGCCCGCCATCAACTACCTGAACGCCGACCACGTGGACCTGGCGTTCCGCGACGGCGAGGTGGACAACGCACGCGCCCGTGGCGTGCATCGCGGCGTCTACCTGGACCCCGGCCAGCCGCGGGCGCCCGCGGACAGCGCAGCAGGCGCCCCGGCGGGTGCGGCTGGAGCACGGCCGGCCGCCGGCAACACCGCCGCCCGCACGCCCACGCCGGGCCGCGACCCCGCGCCGGGCACGCCGGCGGCAGCGACCGGAACGGCCGCGCAGACCCCCCGTCCCGCGCCGACGGGTGCGCCGGGCCGCGGCACGCGCATCCCCACGGCTCGCCCGGCGGCGCCCGCCGCGCCCGCGCCCGCGACGCCGGGGAACACGCCGCAGGGGGGGGCGCGCCCGTGATGCAAGGCCGTCTGGCGCGGATGGTGGCGGAAGTACCCCCCACCGACGTATCTACCCTCATCGCTCTGCGCGCGCTGGTGGCGCGCGACGACGGCGGGCACGAGGTGGCGCGCCCCGAGTGGCACACCCGCATGCGCGAGGAGTACCGCCGCTGGTACGGCCCGCCGCGCGGCCACACGGAGGCATACGGCGAGCTCGGCTCCTTTCAGGACGCGGAGACGGAGCACTACCTGGACGAGCAGGTCCTGAGCCGCCTGCGCGCGAACGAGGTGGTGGAGCTGCTGGGCGCGGAAGGGGAGCCGCACGAGAACGGCACGGGGTGGAGCGCGCTCCGCCTCTCCCCCTGGGTGCTGGCGGAGGTGGGGAACGGCCGCGACGAGGCTCTGGCCCTGCTCGACCACCACATCGGCGCCATCCTCACCCGGCAGGAGAACGACTCCGCCGCCGTGCAGGCCGAAGCCGCCGGCACCGTGCAGGAAGAGGCCGCGCACCACGAGGACGCGGACTTCTACGACTACCCGCGCGTGCAGATCGTCGCGATGCCCGAGCCGGAGCCCGTCCCCGCGCCGGTGCGGAGAGGCCCCATCGTGGGCGGGATGACGCTGCGCGCAAAGGGGCTGGTCAAGAGCTACCGCAAGCGGCGCGTCGTCAACGAGGTGGACGTCGAGGTCACGCAGGGCGAGATCGTGGGACTGCTGGGGCCCAACGGGGCGGGGAAGACCACCTCGTTCTACATGATGGTCGGCCTCATCAGCCCGGACCGGGGCGACGTCTACATCGGCGACCGGAAGCTCACGGGCGTCCCCATGTACCGCCGCGCCCGCGCGGGGATCGGTTACCTGGCGCAGGAGCCCTCCATCTTCCGCAAGCTGACGGTGGAGCAGAACGTCATGGCGATCCTGCAGACGCTCGGCATCCCGCGGGCGGAGCAGAAGCGCCGGCTGGAGGCGCTGCTGGACGAGCTGAGCATCAAGCACGTGAGGAAGTCGTACGCGTACTCCCTTTCCGGCGGCGAGCGGCGCCGGCTGGAGATCACGCGTGCGCTGGTGGGCAACCCCAAGTTCATGCTGCTGGACGAGCCGTTCGCGGGGGTGGACCCCATCGCCGTGCACGACATCCAGCAGATCGTGGCGGACCTGCGCCGCCGCGGGATCGGGGTGCTGATCTCCGACCACAACGTGGAGCAGACGCTGGACATCGTGGACCGCGCCTACATCATGTACGAAGGGCGCGTGCGGGTCTCCGGCACCGTGAGCGAGCTGGTGTGGAGCGACGAAGTGGCCGACCTCTACCTGGGACCCACGCTGGCGGCGCGCATGCGCGAGCGCTATCCCAATCCGTACGAAGCACCCGCGGACGAGCCGGGCGAAGAGCTCCCCGAGCCGCAGCCGTGAGGAACTGGAAGTGCTAAGTGCTAAGTGCTAAGTGCTCAACAGCCGTGCAGACTCAGGACTCAGGACTTAGGACTTAGGACTTAGGACTCAGGTCTAGAGAAAAGCGCGTTCCACGCGAACGGAATCCCCAACAGGACGAAGCGGCATGAAGACCGGTCTCTACCAGGGAACGACCCTCAAGCAGGAGATGAAGATCAACCCTCGCCTTTACCAGGCGATGGATCTTCTTTACATGCCGCTCCTGGACCTCCAGCAGCACCTCAAGCAGGAGCTGCTCAACAACCCGTTCCTGGACCTCGTGGAGAGCGACGTCGAGGACCAGGTGGAGCCCGAGCCGGAGGCCGAGAAGAAGACGGAGGACGACGAGATCGACTGGGAGGAGATCCTCCTGAACGGCTTCGAGACCGGCGGCCGCCGCGAGGAGTACGAGGAGCGGGAGTACTACGAGCCCGTGTCGGTGGACACCAAGGACTTGGGCGACCACCTGCACGACCAGCTCACCCTGCTGCGCCTCTCCGAGCGCGAGCTCCTGCTGGGCGAGGAGATCATCGGCAACATCTCGGACGAGGGGTACCTCACCTGCACGCTGCACGACATCGTCGAGTCGCTGAACGACTTCGTGCGCGAGAGCGGGGAGTGGGGCTCCACCAAGGGGTACACCCTGGAGGAAGTGGAGGGGATGCTGCGCGTGGTGCAGGGCTTCGACCCGCCGGGGATCGCCGCGCGCGACCTGCGCGAGTGCATCCTGCTGCAGCTTCGCGACAGCGTGGTGCAGGAGCTGGTGCACGAGACGGGCGAGGGCGACCCGCCGCTGGAGGAGATCCGGCGCCGGATGGAGGAGAGCCTGGCCTTCCGCATCGTGGACCAGTACTTCGACCAGCTCATCAACCACCGCTGGAGCGAGATCTCCAAGGAGCTCTCCATCACCCCGCGCGACGTGCAGAACGCGGCGGACGAGGTGGCGAAGCTGGACCCCAAGCCGGGGCTCAAGTACGCCAGCGGCGGCGACAACTACATCATTCCGGACCTGATCGTGGAGAAGATCGAGGGCGAGTACCTCGTCTTCCTCAACGACACCAGCCTGCCGCGGCTGAAGCTGTCGCGCACCTACCGCGACATCGCCAAGGACAAGAAGAAGTTCGTGGGCGAGAACAAGGAGTTCATCTCCAACAAGCTCAACTCGGCCAACTGGATGATCCAGGCGATCGAGCAGCGCCGCCAGACGATGCTCAAGGTGATGAACTTCATCGTCGACCGGCAGCGCGACTTCTTCGACAAGGGCGTGCAGTACCTCAAGCCGCTCACCCTGCGCGAGGTGGCCGAGGTGATCGACATGCACGAGTCGACGGTGAGCCGCGTGACGAACGAGAAGTTCGTGCAGACGCCGCGCGGCGTCTTCCCGCTGAAGTTCTTCTTCTCGTCCGGCCTGTCGACCACCAGCGGCGAGGACGTGTCGGCGCGCGGCATCAAGGCGCAGATTGAGAAGCTGGTGGGCGAGGAAGACCCGGCGCACCCGCTGACCGACCAGGCCATCGTCAACATCCTCAAGGACGACGGCATCCAGATCGCCCGCCGCACGGTGGCCAAGTACCGCGACCAGCTCGGCATCCTGTCCGCGCGGATGCGCAAGCGCGTGTGAACGGCGGCGAACGGGGAGCGGGGAAGGGGGAACAGGGGGGCATCGCGACGATGCCCCCCGCTGCCATGCAACCCGCCGCGCTGGCGATTCCGGACCGGCTGCGGACCGACTTCGCCGTGCTGGTGCCCGCCTTCGACGAGGCGGAGAACATGGAGGCGCTCTTCCGCGAGCTGCGCGAGACGTTCGCGCGCCATCGGCTGGGCGGCGAAGTGATCCTGGTGGACGACGGCTCGCGCGACGGCACGTACGACGCCGCCCTGCGCGAGAGCGCGGGCTTCCCCCGCGTAAAGGTGCTGCGGCACCGGCGCAACCAGGGGAAGACGGAGGCGATGGTCACCGGCGCCCTCGCCGCCGAGACCGAGTTCCTCGTCCTCTTCGACGCGGACCTGCAGCACTCCACGGAGGAGATCCCGCGCTTCCTGGCCGAGCTGGCGAAGACGGGGTCGGACATCGTGTGCGGGCGCAAGGTGGGGAACTACGAGAAGGCGGCGGTGAGCACCATCTACAACCGCCTCTCGCAGCGCCTCTTCCAGGTCCCCGCGCGCGACCTCAACTCGATGAAGGCGTTCCGCGCCGAGATCCTGCGCGAGATCCCGCTGCGGCACGACTGGCACCGCTTCTTCGTGGTTCTGGCGCACGACCAGGGCTACTCGGTGTCCGAGATGGACATCGAGCTCTTTCCGCGCCGCGCCGGCGTGGCCAAGTACTCCGGCCGCGGCCGCGTGCTGGTGGGCGTCGGCGACCTGGTCGTCGTCTGGTTCTACCTCAAGTTCACCGAAAAGCCGATGCAGTTCTTTGGCGGCGGCGGCCTCGCGCTGATCCTCCTCGGCATCCTGGTGGGCCTGGTCACGGTTGTGCTGCGCATCGGCAACTGGATGCCCCCCTTCGGCTACCGACCGCTGCTGACGCTGGTGGGACTGCTGGAGACGGTGGGCGTGGTCCTCTTCGGCTTCGGCTTCATGGCCGAGCTGATCGCCACGCTGCGATCCGAGGTGCACCAGCTGCGGCGGCGCTGAGGGCCCTCACCCCCGCTCGTTCCTCGCTGCCCCCTCTCCCGATAACAGGAGAGGGCTGCGCCCTCTGTTATCAAGAGAGGGGGCGGACCCGCTTCGACAGGCATCCGCGCAACACAGGTGGCCCCTCCCCCCGACCCCCTCCCCCGCCTGCGGGGGCGCAGGGCGGGTGAGGGGGAGAACTGCTTCGTGCGCGCGCAGATCCGGTAGGGGCGCGATTTATCGCGCCCGTGTCACGGGTGCCGCCGCCGCTCGCCCTGCACATCCATCCCGTACATCGCGCCCGCCCCTTCGCCCTGCCCAACGGATTGATCCCGTAGGGGCCGCCCCACGTGGCTGCCCGTGCCCGCCTCCACGATGCACCATGCACCGTGGGCGCTGCGCCGGGTCAGGCACGGGCGCGATGAATCGCGCCCCTACCGGGCTTTTGCCGCGCGGGCAGACGCACGCGTACGCCCCTCCCCCAGGTTGTTTTGGGGGAGGGGCCGCGAGGTGACGAGCGGGGGAGGGGGCCCGCAGCCGCAAAAAGGCCCCCGGCACATCGCCGGGGGCCTTTCCGCCACGCGCATCGAAGGCGAGGCTCAGCCCTCGTCTTCCTTGCTATCCGCCATCTGCGGGAGCGTCGTCATCGCCTTGATCTTGAGCTTGCGCTCGCCGCGCGGGAGTGTCAGCGACACCGTCTCGCCCTTCTTCTTCCCCATCAGCGCCTGGCCGAGCGGCGATGCCACCGAGATCTGGCCGCTGTCGATGTCGATGTAGTCGCCGAAGACGAGCGAGTACGTCTCCTCCTCGCGCGTGCGCATGTCCACGACGGTCACGCGCGAGCCGAAGCCGATGCGGTCCGAGGGAATCTGCGAGATGTCGATCTTGGAGAGCTCGCCGGCACGGCGCGTCAGGTGGTTGAGGCGTGCCTGCACGAACTGCTGCCGCTCCAGCGCCGACTTGTACTCCGAGTTCTCCCGGAGGTCGCCGTGCTCCACCGCCTTCTTGATGGACTCCGGCAGCGTCACCTGGAGCTCGTGCGTGAGCCGTTCGATCTCTTCGCCCAGCCTGTTCTTGAGCTCTTCCAGCATCGTCGCACTTGGGAAAAACGTAGCGTGCGCCCCGCAGCATGCGGGGCGCACAAGGGGACCAATTCGTAATGTAACAGCGCCAGGCCTCATCGCGCCAGCGATGGGGACGCGCGCTTGTAGAGCGTGGCGGCGGCGGATAGGTTGTGCGCACCGGCAGGAGGGCCCCTCCGCCCACGGACCCACACGCAAGCTCGACACGTGAACAAGAACGACAAGCTCCTCTTCGCCCGCTTCGCGCGGGAGCTCTTTACCCCCGAGACGCGCGTGCTGGAGATCGGGCCCGACCGCGACCCGTCGTCGTTCCGCGGGGTGGTGGGGCACGAGGTGAAGGCGTGGGACACCCTCGACTTCCACTCCCGCACCGACGTGCCGCTCACGTACCGGGCCACGGAGGAGTACAGCTACCCCGTGCCCGACGCGTCGTACGACGTGGTCCTTTCGGCCAACGTGATCGAGCACGTTCCCCGCATCTGGGTGTGGATGAAGGAGCTGGCGCGCATCTGCCGGCCGGGGGGGCACGTCGTCACCATCAACCCGGTGAGCTGGCACTACCACGAGTCGCCCATCGACTGCTGGCGCATCTACCCCGCGGGGATGAGGGCGCTCTGCGAGGACTCCGGGCTGGAGGTGGTGACCTCCGACTGGGGGAGCATGGACCTGCAGTGGCTGGAGCGGATGAGCCCGCGCAAGTTCCGCGAGAAGCACTTCTGGCAGCGGCTCTCGGGGGTGTTCGTGATGTGGAACGCCGTCACCCGCCTTCCACCGGAGGGCTCGTACGACGCAATCACGGTGGCGCGGAAGCCCTCCTGAACCTCGGAGAACGGCTCGATGATCTACCTGTTCAAGCGCTGGCTGAAGAAGCGTGTGTCCAAAGACAGCCTTGTGTGGCGCACCGCGACCACCGTGTCCGCCGTCGTGTTCTACCCGCGGACGCTGTACCGGCGCTACTCGCGGAGCAGCATCTTCAACTTCGAGAGCGAGATGGACATGTGCTCGCTCTTCCCGCAGGGGCTGCTGGACGAGGCGATCCGCATCTTCCAGCCCCGCTCCGTGCTGGACCTGGGGTGCGGCACCGGCCGCTCCATGGAGTACTTCCACGAGCGCGGGATCGACGTGTATGGCCTGGAGGGCTCGGAGCTGGCCATCTCCAAGGCCGCGCACCCGGAGCTGATCCGCCAGGTGGACCTGAACCACGAGGTGCAGCTGGGGCGGAAGTTCGACCTGGTGTGGAGCTACGAGGTGGTGGAGCACATCCACCCGGACTACGTGCAGAGCCTCATGCGCACCTTTTCCAACCACGGCGACAACGTGGTGCTCTCCGCGGCGCGGCCGGGGCAGGGGGGGCAGGGGCACTTCAACGAGCAGCCGCCGGAGTACTGGATCGCCCGGTTCGCCGAGCACGGCTACGTCTGCGACGAAGAGGCCACGCGCCGCCTCCGCGCCGTCCCCGAGGAGTTCAGCGCGAACATGCTCGCCTTCCGGCGCGCCGCAGCCTGAGGTGGACCCCGCCGCGCGTCAGGAGCCCGGAACGGCCCGGGCGGAGTCCTCCCGGCGATCCCTCGTCCCGGCGGCGGTTGTCGCGCTGGTACTCTCCATGGGCACCTGCTACGCGGTGCTCCACGAGATGACCACCATGCGAGTCGAGACGTACAAACCGGCGGAGGTGGTCGCGCGGGGGCGCAAGGAAGAGCTCCAGGACCGTTGCGCGGAGTTCGTGCTGCGGGAAGTGACGATCTGCATGGAGTGGTTTACCTACGACAACGACACGATCAACCGCACCCCCTACAAGCTCCTGATCGCGGCCGTCCGTCCAGCGGCCGATCTGCGCGGCGTGATGGTCGAGGAGATCGCCCTGTCGTCGAGTCTCGGGCGCCGCCACGTCTTCGCGGACACGCTCCGCTGGCCTCTCGAGGTTCCGCTCGCCGACAGGGCCGATCTGCTCCTGGAGCCCGCGCTGAGGATCGACTACGGCGCCAGGGAGGAGATCTCGACACGCATCCGGCTCCGGATCGTCACGGCCTCGGGAGAACGGCGAGTGGTGCTCCGCGCGCGCTGGGTACCGGTGCGGATCGAGTCATTCATGCCGATCGTGTAGAGTCCTCGGCGCCGGCGCCGCGGCGCAGGAGGAAGGCGGCGGGAAGGAGCTCGGCGGCGACGGTCCAGAGGCGGGCGGCGACGGCAAGGGCAAAGGCGACGGGGCGGGGAACCACCGTCGCCAGGAGGGCGGCCAGCGCCAGCTCCTTGTAGCCCAGCCCGCCCGGCGCAAAGAAGACCAGGTACCCCACCACCCAGGCGAGCGCGTTCATCGCCGTGAGCGCCGGGATGGTGGACGCGGGGACGTCCACGAAGGCGAGCAGAAAGAGGTAGAACGCCACCCCGTACATCCCCCACGTCAACGCCGCCAGCAGGAGGAGCTTCACGCCGCCCGCCCAGCTTCCGTTCCAAGGAAGCATGGGGCGGTGGGTGACGCGCGAGACCAGCTCCAGCACCGTGCGGATGACGCGCGGGTGCACCAGGAGGAACGCGGCGGGCGCGGTCCAGCGCAGCACGGGGAGCGCGGGCGCAAGGAAGCCGGCGCCCTCCGGGGGGATGAAGTAGACCCCCAGCAGGAGCGCCGACAGGAAGAGGAACCCCATCTGCACCAGCAGCGACGTCACCGCGACCACGGGGGAGAGCCCCGCGGCGGGGCCGAGCTGCGCCAGGCTGAGGAACTGCCACACCACGCCGGGGATGTAGCGCCCCAGGTTGGCGATGAACCAGGCGCGGGCGAGCGGCCGAAAGGGAGCGTCGACCCCGAACCCCGCCAGCGTCATCCTCCACACCGCCACACCCCACAGGAATACGGCGGAGAGCGCCAGCACCGAAAGGACGAGGAGCCCCGGGCGGGCGTGCCACTCGAAGCTCCTCAACCCGGCCGCGCTGCGTACGATCTCCCTCCCCAGGAACCCGACCGCGGCCGCCACCAGCAGCGCCGACGCGGCCCGGCGCCATGCCGGGCTCACCTTCATGCGGGCGCCGGGGCCGCCGCGCGGCGCCGCCCGCGCAACGCCGCGAAGGCGAGCCACGCGCCGTACAGCGCCAGCAGCGCCGTGCAGGCCAGGGAGATCCACAGCCCGGTGTACATCGAGCGCGGCTCGAAGGTGAAGACCACCTCGTGCGCGCCCGGGCCCACCACCACACCCCGGAAGGTGTGGTTGGTGCGCAGGATGGGGGCTTCGCGGCCGTCCACCCGCGCGTGCCAGTCCGCGTAGAAGTTGTCGGCCAGCACCAGAAGCGCCTGGCGGCTCGCCTGCGTGCGCACCACCACCCGGTCGGGCGCGTACGAGGCGACCGTGGCCGCGCCCTGCAGCGGGCCCGCGGGGAGGCGCACCGGCTGCTCCGCGTTGACCACGGCGGTGCTCCGCGGGTCGAAGCCCGCGCCGCCGATCAGGGCGATGGCGCCATCCGGCTGCGCGGTGGTCACCACGTTCCCCACCAGGAAGGCGCGGGGGAGGGCACCCGTGTTCTCGTAGACCAGCGCGCTCCCGCGGTGCACCTCGCGAAGGCGCGGGTCCTGGAACTCGGTACCGGTGATCAGGTAGCGCACGTTGGCGGCGTTCATGTACGCGGGGCTTCCCAGCAGGTTGTGCCAGTCCGTGTACACGTCCTTCCCGGCGCCCACGTACTCGTTGTAGCGCTGCAGCTGGTTGCCGTGCTCCCCGCCGGCCATGTCGGCGTCGAAGCGCATCAAGTAGTTGCCGGGCTGCCCACGGTACACGGCGCCGGCGGGGAAGGGGAGGATCCACGCGCGGTCGCGCTGCGGTCGGGCGCGGAGGAACTCCGCCACGTCGTCCGCCGCGAACATCGCCTCCGGAGGCGGCACCGTCTCAAAGAACTTGCGGTCCACGATCCACAGGTCCACCACGGTGAGCGCCGCCAGCAGCCCGAACGCCGCGCGCGACCCCAGCGACCCCCGCATCCACATCCAGAGGAGTCCCGCCGCCGCCGCGGCGAAGAGGGCGAAGCGGAACGCCGCGGAGCCTGGCCCCGGCACCCCCTGCGGCGTGGAGCCCGCCTGCGCCACTGCCCCCAGCACCACCGCGAAACCCACCACTCCCGCGAGGATCCACGTGGCGGCCGGGTCCACGGCCTCGGGGCCCGACGCCGCGCGGACGGTGGCCCTGGCGCGCCGCTCCTCCATCCGCGCAGCCAGCGCCTCCAGGGCGAACGCCGCCATCATCACCAGCGCCAGCACCACCAGGAAGAAGCACAGGTTGGGCGCCCGGAACCGCTTGGTGCCCGGCAGCACCTCGTAGTAGATGCGGTACAGAGGGGTGTTTCCGCCCAGCGACACCGTCATGAAGAAGATGAACATCCCCAGGAAGAGCTGCCAGTAGCGGTTCCGCCGCGAGTACGCGAAGCTGAGCGCCGCCAGCACCACCACCACCGCGCCCGCGTACTCCGTGTGCAGCTTCATCGGGTTGGTGCCGCGGTACGTGTCCAGGTAGCCCGCGAGCTCCGGAACGGCCAGCGCGAGCACCTCGGCGGTGGGCAGCGACCACGACGTCGAGTACTCGTAGCCGCGACCGCCAGACATTCCGCGCGGCGACTGGTCCACGTAGTCCATGAACGGAATGAAGTTCACGGACGCCATCAGGAAGGCGATGGCCACCGCCGCCGCCGAGAGCGCCAGCACCCGCGCCAGCCGCCGCCGGTCGCGGAACGCCTCCAGGTGCACCAGGCAGAACACCCCCCAGATCAGCGCCCCCAGCAGCAGGTAGTACGAGTTCTGGATCTGGAAGCTGAGCAGCGAGAAGCCGATCGCCGCCGCCATCCCGGCAAAGGGCGCCACGGCCCCCGTGCGCACGCCGCGGTGCAGGAAGTAGAAGGTGAGCGGCGCAAAGGTGGCCACGATGATGCGCCCGTCGTGCCCGGCCAGCACCCACGACATGATGATGCCGGTGAACTGGAACGCCAGCCCCGCGATCAGCGCCACCCAGCTCCGGATGCGGAGCTCGCGCGCCAGCAGGAACGTCCCCAGCCCCCCGAGGCCGAACTGGATCACAAAGAGCGCGGGGAAGATCCTGGACACCGGAAAGACGGCGTCCACCAGGAAGCGGAAGGGGTAGAAGGTGCTCCCCGGGTTCGCGAAGATCGGCACCCCGCCGTACAGGTGCGGCACCCACTTCGGCATCTCACCCGCGGCGAAGCGCTGGGAGATGAACTCGTGCATGAAGTAGCTGCCCACCAGGTAGTCCGTCCCGTAGATGTGCCGGCCGGGAAGGAAGGCGGGGAAGAAGTAGAGCAGCGCCAGCCCGAAGTAGATCGCGGCGGCGACCCGAAGGGAAACGCCGGCCACGGGTTCCGCCGGGGGGGCGGCCCGCCGCGGCGGCGGAGCCTGGTTACGCGCGGTCTTCATCCGGTTCCTTGTCTCCGTTGCGGATCGCCGCCCTCGGCGGCGATGTCGTGTAGGTAGCCCAGGTGCTCGTCCGCCACGCGGTCCCAGCTGAACCGCTCTGCCGAGCGGCGCGCGGAGCGGCTGAGGCTTTCGCGGCGCGCGGGGTCGTCGAGCAGGGAGAGGATGGCGGCCGCAGTGGCCTCAGCGTCGTCCGCGGGAACGAGGATGCCGCCCCGCGGAGGGTCGACCACCTCGGGAACGGCGCCGACCGCGCTGGCCACCACCGGCACCCCCGCCGCCATCGCCTCCGCGGGGACCATGGGGAGCCCCTCGAGCCGCGAAGGCATCACCAGGGCGAGCGCCCCGCCCATCAGCGCCAGCACCTCCGCGCGCCCCACGCCGGCCAGGATGCGCGTACGCCCCTCCACCCCCAGCTCGCGCGCGAGCTGCCGGAGCCGCTCCTCGTCCTTGCCGCGGCCGGCCAGGCACAGCTCCACCTCCGGGTAGCGCTCCCCCACGCGCTGGAACGCGGCGAGGGCGGTGTCGAGCCCCTTGTGGAAGAGATCGAAGCGCCCGTAGCAGAGCAGGTGCCGCCCCTCGCGCCGCTCCACGCGAAAGAACTCGTCGGGCACCCCGCTCCCGATGCGCACGATCCTCGTGTCCGCGCCCACCATCGGCCGTAGCTGCTCCTCCATCCAGCGCGAGGTGGTGGAGATCCAGCGGCTGCGGCGCAGGAGCGCGCCCTCCGCCCGCCGCACCCCGAAGCCGGGAAAGCGCCCCCACCGCTCGCGCGCCGTGGGCCCGTGGAGCATGTGCACCACCAGCCCCACCGGCAGCCCCCGCGGCACGCGGATGGGGGTGTATACGGAGAAGTCGTACACCGCCGCGTCGTACTCCCCCCGCCGCAGCGCGGCCTCCGCCAGCCGCGCGTAGCTCCAGCGGCTGCGCAGGTAGGGCGACGGCGCGCCCAGCCGCACGTAGCGAACGCCGTCCACCACCTCGTAGCGCGCGCCGGGAAAGCTCCCCGTCGCCACCGTCGCGTCCACGCGCCCGGCGAGCCGCCGATAGATCTCGAAGACGCGCATCGACCCGCCGCCGCCCACCCAGGGGTTCCGCGGATCGTCGTAGATGCAGTGGAGGACGCGAAGCGGGCGGGCTGCCAAGATTCCCCGGAGCGGGTTGTGTCGCACGGGCAAACGCAATCGGGGGCCCCCACCAGGGAACCCCCGACCGCCAAGATAACTCCCCCCGCGCCGCCCCCGCTACTTCCGGCCGCGGGGATGACGCCGGCGGGCGCTTACGACCCGCTCCAGCGCAGCGTGAGGTAGCGGGCGAAGTCCGTCTGCGGGTCCTCGGGGACGTCGTGGTAGCGCATCCCGATCCCGCCGCTCCCCTGGATGCTGATGTCGGTGGCCTGGATTACGAGAACCCCGTCCACGTAGCCGCGCAGCGAGCTCCCCACCGCCTCGAACCGCACCCTCTTCACCGTCCCGCGCGGCCAGTTGACGTTCACGCCGAAGGTGAGGACCTGGAACTGTCCCCCGACCCGCTTGAAGATCTCGACGTTGCGGAAGCCGAGGAGGCTCCCGTCGTCGCGGATCGCGAGGAGGTAGAGGTTGTTCGGATCCACGAAGCGGATCACGAGACCGCCCTCGTCCGCGCGGTCCATCTCCGCCTCCACCCACCCGTCGCGGAAGACCACGTCGTTGCGCACCAGGTGGCTCTGCTTCCCCCCGCCCGACGCCGTCACCACGCCGCCGCCGATGGTCCACTGGGCCGGGACTTCGGAGTGGATCGTGTAGAGCGCCAGGGTGGGGGAGTTGAACGGATCTTCGGAAGCGGTTCCGCTCCCGACGAAGATGCGGACCGTCACGCTCTTCCCCTCGCTGGTGGCCGTGACGTCCGCGGTTCCGGGCGCGACCCCGGTCACCAGCCCGGTGTTTGAGTTCACCGTCGCCACGGCGGGGTTGGAGCTCGTCCAAGCGATGGTTCCGCCCGTGACCAGGTTGCCGAACGCATCCAGGCGCACCGCGGCGAGCTGCCGCGTCTCCCCGGCCGCGAGGAAGGCTCCCTCCGGGGTGACGCGGATGATGGCGGTGGGCCCAGCGACCACGTTGTAGCGGAACTCGACCATCCGCATGCCGTCCACGGTGAGCGCCTGCGCGATCACGCGCTGCGTCCCCTGGCGCGTGTTCGGGCGCCAAAAGGCCCGGGCGCGTCCCTTCTCATCCGTCAGCGCCCGCGAGGGCGAGACGGTCCCGCTCGTGCCGGTGGTGTACCAGTCGACGGTCGCGCCGGCGACGGCGCGGTTGTTGGCGTCCAGCACCCGCACGACGAGCGAGTCGGCGAGCTCTGCACCCGCCGCTGTAGTGCCGACCGTATCGGAAACCGCAACGAGCTTCGCCGCCGGACCCGGCGGCTCCGAATCGGTCCCCGAATTACAGGCGCCGAGCAGCGCGATGGACGCGGCCATCACGAGCTGGACGCGGAGAATGCGTGTCATCTGAATCACGTTTGGAGGGAGTAGAAAGCGGTAAGTAGCTGCGGTGCAACGGAATATACTGCATTGGGCGCACCGGGTGAAGCCCGGCCGGTTCGCGGCGCGAACCCGCATATCCGCGAGGTGGCGCAAGAACCTACCTCCAATAACGCGCGAGGGGCCTGCATCTGACACTTCGGTAACCCATCCCCACGCGCCTGCGAGCGAATGCGCACACACTTCGCCCCCCTGTTGAAGTTGTTCGACCACTCACCTGCTGATACCGTTGTGGTTGCTGGAGGTGCGAACCTCGTTAAGAGTGTTTAAGCCGCACGATTTGCACGCTCGTGTACAACGCTGCCAGCCGATCCGCGATCACATCCCACGAGAAACCCTGCTCCACGTCGATCCGGCCCTGCGCGCCCAGTTCCCGCGCGCGCCCGGGTTTTTCCACACACGCGCGGATGGCGCCGGCCAGCGCGCTCGCGTCGCCCGGCGGGACGAGGAAACCGTTACGCCCGTCTCGCACGATGTCCACGATGCCGCCGGCGGCGCTTGCGATCACGGGCTTGCCGTACGTCATCGCCTCCAGCAGCACCACGCCCAGGCCTTCCGTGTCGCCCTTGGAGTCGATCACCGCGGGGAGGACGAAGGCGTCGCACCCCGCCAGCCGCTCCGCCTTTTCCTCGGACGAGACGAAGCCGTGGAAGACGACGTCGTCCACCAGCCGCAGCTCCCCGGCGAGCCCCTGCAGCCGCGCGCGCTCCGGCCCGTCGCCGACGACGTGGAGGAGGGGGCGGCTCTCGCGCGCGAGGAGGGATAGAGCCTCGAGGAGGAGGTGCACACCCTTTCGCTCCACCAGCCGCCCCATGAAGAGCAGCTCCGGCCGCGAACCCGCCGGCCGTGGAGGGGGCAGGGAAGGGGCCGCATCCACCGCCGCGCCGAAGGGGATCACCTCGGTGCGCACCCCCGGCGCGACCCGCTGGAGCCGCTCGGCGGTGTAGGTCGATATCGCGGTGACCGCATCGGAGCCGCGCACGATCCGCCGCAGCATGGGCGCGAGAAAGGGGAACTGGCGGTCCATCCACGTCAGCTCCACCCCGAAAAAGGTGGAGACGAGGGGGATCCCCGCGGCTCGCTTGGCGGCCAGCCCCAGCACCCCCTGCGGGATCGGCCAGAAGGCGTGCACCACGTCGAACTCCCCCGATCGCGCCAGCCGCGCCGCCGCCCGTGAGCCGGCCGCCACGTACCCGGGAACCAGCGCCAGGAACCAGGGCCGCTCGCGGATCCGGTCGGGCGCCGTCTGGTCGTGCGTCAGCGTCTCCCACGCGCGCGGCGCGTAGCGGAAGCGGTGCACGCGCACCCCCTTCACCGTCTGCGACGCCAGGCCGCGGTACGACGGGGCGAGGACCTCCACCTCCACGCCGCGCTCCGCCAGCCTCCGGATCGTCTCGGTGAGCCAGGGGGTAATGACGTCGTCGGGGTGGCGGGCGTAGGCCGTCACCAGGTACAGGACCTTCACTTGTGGGGGGTCTCCGGCGGGCGTATGTTGTACATCCGTGCCAAGGTACCGCCTCCCACCAGCCGTTTCAAGCACAACTCCGCTCCGCCCTTGTTGCAGCGCGCCCTCGTCATCGTCCCCACGTTCAACGAGAGAGAGAACCTCCCGCGGCTCGTCCCCTCGATCCTCTCGCGCGACGCGCGGCTGGAGATCCTGGTGGTGGACGACGGATCGCCGGACGGCACGGGCGCCATGGCGGACGAGATCGCCGCGGCGGAGCGGCGCGTGCACGTCATCCACCGCGCCGGCAAGCTGGGGCTGGGGACGGCGTACCTGGCCGGCTTCGCATGGGGGCTGGAGCGCGGCTACGACGTCTTTGTGCAGATGGACGCGGACTTCAGCCACGACCCCGCGCACCTCCCGCAGTTCCTGAACGCCATCGAGGACTACGACCTGGTCCTGGGGTCGCGCTACCTGGAAGGGCGCGTGACGGTGGTGAACTGGCCCATCGCGCGCCTCCTCCTCAGCTACTACGCCAACGTCTACGCCCGCTGGGTGACCGGCCTCCCGGTGGCCGACGCGACGGGCGGCTTCAAGTGCTTCCGCCGCCAGGTGCTGGCCACGCTGGACCTGACGCGCGTGGAGAGCAACGGCTACTCCTTCCAGATCGAGATGAGCTTCCGCGCCTGGAAGCTGGGCTTCAGGATCGGCGAGATCCCCATCATGTTCGTGGACCGCGACCTGGGGGAGAGCAAGATGTCGAAGGCGATCTTCCGCGAGGCGATCTGGCGCGTCTGGCGGCTGCGCTTCCTCTCCGCATTCGGCCGCCTGCGCTCCGCCCGCGAGGGTTCTCCCGCCATCCCGCCCCCCGCCGCGTGAGCGAGCTCCCCGCCGTCCGCTTCCTGCGCACCCTCTGCGCCGCCATCCTCCGCGATGCCCCGCCCGCCGAGGCCGCCGCGCGCGCCCACGAGGCGCTGCGGGAGCTCTGGACGTCGCGGCGCTCGCTGGTGCTGGAGGTGCAGTTTACGGGATTCGTGAGCAAGGGTGAGCGGATCGGGGCCGTGGAGCCGGCGTTCCTGCGCGGGGCGGGGCAGCTCATCGTGCACCGCGTGAGCCTCGTCGGCTTCACGCCCGACGCGCGCGTGGAGGACCTCGCCACGCTCTTTGAAACCGCCGCCCGCCCGCCGGCCGAGCTGGGCGCCGAAGGGATCGTGGGCGCCATCCGCGCCGCCGCCCCGCGCGGCATCTACCTGAGCACCTCGACGGGCCAGGTGTACAAGCCCGCGCCGGCTCCAGCACCCGAGGTGCCCGCAGCGCCCGTGGAGGAAGCCGTTGCGCCGACGATCCAGGCACCGCCCGCATCGTCTGCCGCGCCGCCCGCCACTGCGGAAACACCGTGGGGCGACGCTCCAGGGATGCCGGAGATGCCCATGGTCGAAGACGCGCCGCCGGTACCCATCACAGCGCATACGGACGCATCCACGCCCGACTGGAACTCTGGCTTCACGCTGGAGCTGGACGACGGCTCGGAGCTCTCCTCGTTCGAGATCATCGAGGACGAGATGGTCCTGGCCCCGACGTCCGCGGCGGGGAAGGGCCCGTCCGAGCCGCCCCCGTCAGACGAGCCGGGCGCGAACGACATGTACCACATCTTCCGCGCGAGCTCGGACCGCGCGGACGAGGACTCGGACACGCTCCCGCACCGGCTGCACGAGGCCGAGAACATGGCGCGCTTCGACGACCTGGCCGGGAGCTGCGCCCGCAGCGCCCTTCGCCACCTGCGCGCCGGCGACCACTTCCAGGCCCTCGCCCTCCTCGAAGCGCTCGCCACCGAGGCGGCGCGGAGCGATCGCACGCGCCTCTTCCGCGAATCGGCGGAGCAGGCGCTGCGCAGCGTCGGCACCCCGGAGAACCTCCCGCACGTCATCGACCTCCTCCAGTTCGTGGGGCACGAGCGCGAGCGCGTCCTCCATGTCCTCTTTTTCCTTGGGGGCGAAGCGGTCTCGCTGCTGGAGAACCACCTCTTCCGCACGCCGGACGCGGAGGTGCGCAGGGCGATCTTTCGGCGCCTGATCCGCGGCGCGGGGGCAGGGCGCCCCACAGTCACCCGCGCCCTCGCCGACTCACCGGCCCGCGCGCGAGCCATCCTGGAGCTCGTCACCATCCCGGAAGTGGACGCCGAGCAGGCGGCCCGCTGGACCGCCGAGGCCGCCGCCCACGCAGACGCCGCGGTCCGCACCGATGCCGCGCGCACGGCCGCGATGCTGGGCGGCCGCGGTGGGCTGCGCGTCCTGGTGGACCTCCTGGCCGACGCGGACCGCGGAGTGCGCCGGGCCGCGCTGCACGGTCTGACATCGCTCAAGGACCCGGCGGCGATCCCGTTCCTCACGCGCTTCCTCAACGACAGCTCCGACGACGACCTCCAGCTCGGCGCCGTCGCGGCGCTCGGGCGAACCGGTTCGGCGGAAGCGCTGCCGCCGCTGCTGGCCATCGTGAACCGCCGCCAGCTCTTCGGCGGCCGCAAGGCCAAGGCGCTCAAGCTGGGCGCCATCGAGGCGATCGGCCTCACCGGCGTCCCGGCCGCGCGTGACGTCCTCGCCTCCATCAGCACCGGCTCCGACGCCGACCTCGCCGCCGAAGCCCGCCGCGTCCTCGCCACCCTCGGCTGACTTCTCCCGCCGCGTCAGCTCGTTCCGCTCCAACCCCATACCAGAGCAGGGGATCGAACCCCTTGATTTCTGCCCAGTGGAGAACTCAACCGAGTTCTCCACGGTTCTCCACGCAATAGGTTTACATAATATGTATTATACGAAGTTGGAAGCGGGCGAGCTGGGAATGGGCATTTGCGGCTTTTCAGGCTCACATGGGCCTCACGCGCGCGAGGAACCATCTTCCGTCATGGACAGCCTCAGAATTGCGCTGTAAGCGACGAGGGCGGCGCGCAGGAGCATGGATGCCGCCTCACGCGAGGATCGTGGCCTGGAGGGGCGCCTGCGCGATCGCCGAATCGAGCGGCCGGCCGCAACTCGTCAGGCGCCGGAGCCGGGCTCCTTGACTGGGGCCTCCGCGGCCGCGCGCGGCTACGTGGGCTGCAGCGCACCTTTACGCGGCCCACGCTTCAGCACCACCAGGACGGCCGGGCTGATGGTGCGCATTGGCGGCAGTACGGCTGCCGCCTCGGCTGCGTGTAGATACTGCACCGATTCGACATCGTTGGCTTGAATTTGCCGGAGGTACTCGATGTCGCCTCGGTAGACCCCGTCGACGAACACCTGCGGGGTGGCCAGGACCTCACCCGTAACGTCGGTGGTGGGCCGCCCCCGCACCCAGGCGGAGCGGAGGGTGCTGACTGCCTCGTAGAGGTTGCCGTGTCCACGTCCCTCCATCTCCTGCGCGGTGAGGACCCGCCCGCCGCTCCTGGGGGTCGGCTGGTCTCCGGCGGTTGCGCCTCCTCCGCCGCACCCCATCACGAACCCAACGAGCAGAAGGAGGACGATCCGCAGTTGTGTCATGGCTGGTCTCCAATCTGGAGGGGGACCCGCATCGCTGGACCGCGGCGAGGCGAAGAGTCCGTCGCACGCAAGCCACGGGCGCGATAAATCGCGCCCCTACGTGACCTTCGCAGAACGGACGGATCGATGCAAGGGCTGGGGAGCGGCAGCGAGGAACGAGCGGGGAGAGGCCCGCGCCGCCAGAGCGCAAACCCCCTCCCCCGGGCAGTTTCGGGGGAGGGGGAAGCGCCGCGGAGCGGCGCTGGGGGAGAGGGCCCCCCTCAGTTCGTCCGGTACCGCCTGCTCACCTCGTCCAGCCGCTTCCGCTCGTCGTCCGTCAGCGAGCCGAGGCCCTGGGCGGAGATCTTGTCGAGGATGCGGTCCACGTCGTCCAGCAGCTCGCGCTCGGCGCGGTGTGCGGGGGCGCTGGGGTGCGGCGTGACGGGCGTGGAGGCGACCGGCTGCGGGCCGGAGCGCTTCTTCCCCACCCACGCCGCCAGCGCGTTCTCCTTCTTCTTGCGCTTGCTGGGGCGCGCCGGCACCTCGCCCCACTCGCTGGGCGCCCAGGGGCTCTTCAGGTAGATGAAGGCCGCCACGAAGCCGCCCAGGTGCGCCAGGTGCGCCACCCCGTCGCCGGCGCCGGAGCCCGCGGAGTTGATCAGGCTGAACACCACCAGCGCGATCGCGAGCCACTTCACCTTCACCGGGATGATGCCGAACAGGTAGATCTGCGCGTCGGGCCAGATCAGCGCCCACGCCAGCAGCAGGCCGTTGACCGCGGCCGACGCCCCGAGCACACCGCCGGGGATGAAAAGCGAGAAGACCGCCCCGCCCAGCGCCGCCACCAGGTAGAAGCGCAGGAAGGCGTGCCCGCCCCAGCGGTCCTCCAGCGGCGGGCCCAGGAAGAAGAGGCCCAGCATGTTGAACAGGTAGTGGAAGACCGCCGCGTGCGTGAACGCGTAGGTCACCGGCGTCCACGGCCGCGTCAGGAGGTTGTCGCGGTCGAGCACGAGGTACTCGTCCACGATTCCCTTCGCGCTCGTCTGGTTCAGCAGGAGCACGATGATGAAGATCGCGGTGTTCGCGATCAGGAGCTTCGCCACCCAGGGGGTGACGGAGCTCCGAAAGGGCGTGTCGTACGAAGAACGGTAGGCCATGGGAACGGCGCCGCGGTTGGAACGGCCGCCCCGCGGCGGAGTGCCGCAGGGCGGAGCCGGATCGCTCGGGGTGCCGCGCGGGCACCCCTTTATCGAGTTACCCTGCTGCGGCCGTTACGATCCGTTCGCACAGCTCCCCGAAGTCCATCCCCGCCGCGGCGGCGGCTTTGGGGAAGAGGCTGGTGGCCGTCATCCCCGGAAGGGTGTTGGCCTCCAGGCACCAGAGCTGCTCCTTGGCGAGGATGAAGTCGATCCGCCCGTAGCCGCGCAGCTTCAGCACTCGGAAGGCGCGCAGTGCGTACGCCTGCATCTGCGCCACGAGCTCCTCCTCAAGCGGCGCCGGGCAGAGGTACTCCGTCATCCCCGGCGTGTACTTGGAGTGGTAGTCGTAGATCCCTTTCTTGGGGCGGATCTCCACCGGCGGCAGCGCCTGGTCGCCGATCACGCTCACCGTGAGCTCGCGGCCCTTGGCGTAGCGCTCGATCATCACCTCCGTGTCGAACTGCGACGCCTCGCGAACGGCGCTGGCCAGCTCGTCCGGATCGTTGACGACGAAGAGGCCCACGCTGGAGCCCTGCTTCGACGGCTTCACGATCAGCGGAAAGCCGATCAGGTCCTCGATTGTGTCCGCGTCGTAGGTGAAGTCCGGCGCCCGCGCCACGCGCCAGGGCAGCGTCGGCACCTGCGAGTCGCGCAGGAGGCGCTTGGAGATGTCCTTGTCCATCGCGATCCCCGAGCCCAGCGGACCCGAGCCCGTGTACCGCACGCCGGCCGTCTCCAGCAGCGCCTGGATGGTGCCGTCCTCGCCGGTGCCGCCGTGCAGCGCCAGGAAGGCGACGTCGGAGTCGCGCAGCTCGGGGACGTTGGCCAGCGCCATCAGCTCCAGCGTGGAGCCCAGCTCGGTGGGCGGCGCGGAGTGCACGCCTTCGGGAAGGAGGCCGCCCTCCTGGTCCTGCGGGATGAAGCCCCGTGCCGTGTCGACGGCGCGCACGTCGTGGCCCCTCTCGCGCAGCGCCTTCACCACCGCCAGCCCCGAGGCCAGCGACACTTCGCGCTCGGCGCTCGTTCCCCCCATCAGCACGGCTATCTTCATTCCCCCTCCAGATCCGGTTCGGTGTTCGCTCGTCGTGCGCCCGCGGGCAACGCACGAAGCGCGCCCTACGCCGCCCGCCCGCGCACGTGCTCCAGCACCTTTCTGGCGAGCGCCGGCCCGAACCCCGGAAGCGCCGCGATCTCCGCCTCCGACGCGCCCGCCACCGCCCGCATCGACCCGAACCGAGCCAGCAGCGCCTTCTGCCGCGACGCCCCCACGCCCGGGATCTCCGACAGCTCCGAGCGGATGGTGCGCTTGCTCCGCAGCTTGCGGTTGTAGCTGATGGCGAAGCGGTGCGCCTCGTCGCGCGCCCGCTGCAGCAGCCGCAGCGCCTGGCCGCGTCTGGACAGGCGCACGGAGTCGGGGCGGCCGGGGAGGAACACCTCCTCCTCCTTCTTGGCAAGCGAGATCACCGTCTGCTCGTCCAGCCCCAGCTCCGCCAGCGCCTTGAGCGCGGCGCCGAGCTGCCCCTTCCCCCCGTCGATCACCGCCAGGTCCGGGAGCGGCCGCCCGTCGTCGATGCGGCGGCCGAAGTAGCGCGTGACCACCTCGTGCATCGACGCGAAGTCGTCGTTCCCCCAGTCGCCCTTGATGCGGAACTTCCGGTACTCGCCCTTGTTCGGCTCCCCGTTCTCAAAGAAGACGGCCGAGGCCACCGTCTCCGTCCCCTGCGTGTGCGAGATGTCGAAGCAGACCAGGGTGCGCGGCACCTGCGGGAGCTGCAGGTTCTCCTGCAGCTCGTACAGCGCGTCCGGAGCGCGCTCCGCGGCGCGGTTGCCGATCAGCTTGCGCTCTTCCAGGAGGTGGCGGGCGTTCTGGGCGGCGAGCTCCACGAGGCTGACCTTCTTGCCGCGCTCGGGGGTGTTCACCTTCACCACGCGGCCGCACAGCCTGCGCAGCGACTCCTCCAGCACCGCGCGGTCCTCGATGTCCGCCGGGAGGAGGATCTCGCCCGGGATCCCCTCCGGATCGCGCTGCCCGCGCCCGGCGTAGAGCGCGGTGACGAACGCGCCCAGCGCCGCCTCGTCGCTCTCGTCGGTGAGGTTGGCGAGGAACTGGGCTTCGCGGCCGAGCAGCTTCCCTTCCCTGATCTGCAGCACGACGCCGCACCCCTCCGCCCCGTCGCGCGCGAAGCCGACGACGTCGCGGTCCGAGCCCGCCATGTCCAGCACGCGCTGGCGCTGCTCCATCGACTCCATCCGCTGGAGCGCATCGCGCAGCTCCCCTGCCCTCTCGAAGTTCATATCCGCCGCCGCGGCCGCCATCTCTTCCTTGATGCGCGCCGCCGCCCTGCGCGTGTGCCCGCCGAGCACGTCCAGGATCTCGGCGATCATGGCCCCGTACTCCTCCTGTGACTGGAGCCCCACACACGGCGCCATGCACAGCCCCATGGCGTGGTCCAGGCAGGGCCGGTCCACCCGGGCGCTGGGCAGGTCGTGGCGGCACGAGCGCACGGTGTACAGCTTCTTCACCAGCTCCAGCGACTGCCGCATCCGCCGCACGTCCGTGTACGGCCCGAAGTAGCGGGACCCGTCCTTTTCCAGCCGCCGCGTGACGTACACGCGCGGAAAGCGCTCGGCGGTGACCTTGATGTACGGGTAGGTCTTGTCGTCGCGCAGGCTGATGTTGAAGCGGGGGCGGTGCTCCTTGATCAGGTTGTTCTCCAGGATCAGCGCCTCCGGCTCCGAGTCCACCACGATCGTCTCCAGGTCCTCCACGCGCCTTACCAGCTCGCGCGTCTTGATGGAGTGCGTGGTGCCCGCCTGGAAGTACGACCTCACCCGCGAGCGCAGCGACTTCGCCTTGCCCACGTAGATGATCTCCCCCGCCGCGTCCTTGTACAGGTACACGCCGGGGCTGGCCGGAAGGTGGCGGAGCTTTGCTTCAACGGTGGAGCTGATCGACATCGTGCGCGGCTGCTCTGGGCTTCGGGGATGGTTCGGCGGGTTAATACACCGCGAGGGCGGCGGGGAGCCCTGGGGGGCGGCCGGGCCCCTCCCCCGCTCGTCACCTCGCGGCCCCTCCCCCAAAACAACCTGGGGGAGGGGCGTACGCACGGATCCGTGCGGGTCGCGATGCCCGTAGGGGGGCGATTGATCGCGCCCGTGTCCAACGTCGCTCCGCCGCCCACCCGTCCACACCGATCCGGTAGGGGCGCGATTCATCGCGCCCACCCTCCGCCCCGGCTCTACCACCGCCCATCACGAAACCTGTAGGGGCCGCCCCGCGTGGCTGCCCGTGCCCGCCCCCGCGCCACCCCGGCCCGCCCGCGCCGATCCACGCCCACGCCCCTCCCCCAGGCAGTTATTGGGGGAGGGGCCGCGAGGTGACGAGCGGGGGTGGGGGCCCTACCGCCCCAGCATCCGCCCGAAGCGCTTGAACAGCGCGCCGGACTGTTCCAGCCCCAGCATCGCCGTGATGGCGAAGTACACCGCGCCAAACGTCCCCCCGACCACCACGCCCAGCGGAATCGGGTGCCAGTCGCCCACCAGCATGCGCACGCCGAACGCCGCGGCGCACCCCGCCAGCGCCGCCCCGAACATCCGCGCCAGCGGCCCCGCGCCGGCACCTACGGGCCCGATCCGCTTGCGCAGCGCGCGCTTCAGCAGGGCCCACTCCACCCATGCGGAGATCCCGGAGGCGAGCGCCAGCCCCACCGTCCCCATCGGCTTCCCGCCGATCGTCATCCACGACAGCCACCCGCCCGGAAGCAGCACCCCGCCCACGGTGATGCGCTCGAAGCTCAGCATCAGCACGATGGCGAGCACGATGGAAAGCACCACGCGGATGGTGGCCATGCGCGCCGGCGTCTTGGTGTCGCGCAGGGCGAAGAAAGTGGACGAAAGGAGGCGCGAGGTCGTCGTCGCCAGGAGGCCGAGGGTGAGGCCGGCGAGCGTGACCCACACCGCCAGCGTGTCGTTGCGCGTGAACTGGCCGCGCTGGTAGAGCGTGGCGACCACCACGTCGCCCAGTGCGATGAAGGCGACGAACGACGGGACCACGTAGAACGCGATCCGCTGCAGCCCGGCCTTGGCCCGGTCGCGCAGCACCTCGATGGCGGCGGTGCGCTGGCGTGAGAGCTCCGGGAGCTCCGCGGCGGCCACCGACATCCCGAAGAGGCTCACCGGGAGGATGTACAGCGTCAGCGCGTACGTGTAGGTGGAGACGGCGCCCGCGGCCAGGAAGCTCGCCAGCACGATGTCCGCGTAGCTGCTCACCTGCACCACGCCGCGCCCCATGATCGCCGGGACGGCGTTGCGCACCGCGGTCCGCACCCCCTCCATCTTCATGTCCCAGCGGATCTTGAGCGATCGCTCCAGCCGCAGCACGAAGGGAAGCTGGATCGCGAACTGAAGGACTCCGCCCAGCAGTGCGCCCCACGCCGCCGCGATCACCAGCTCGTCCGGCGGCACGCGCCCGCCGAAGATGAAGAGCGCGCCGATGATCGACGCGTTCCACAGCACCGGCGCGACGTACGGGACGAAGAAGTTGCGGTGGCTGTTCAGGATCCCCAGCGACCACGCCGAGAGCACCAGCACCCCCGTCATGGGGAAGATGATGCGGGCAATGGAGATGGTCAGCTCACGCCGCTCCCCTTCGAAGCCGGGGAGGAAGATGCTGGTGAGCACCGGCGCCAGCAGGAACCCGAAGAGCGCGAGCGCGCCCGCGACGGCGAAAAGGAGCGCGAAGATGGCGCCGGCAACGCGTCCCGCCTCTTCCTTGCGCCCCTGGTGTACCAGCTCCGCGTACACCGGGATGAACGACGCGCTCAGCGTCCCCTCCCCCAGCAGGTTCTGGAGGACGTTGGGCATGCGTATCCCGGCCCGGAACGCGTCGGCGTACAGCGAAGTGCCCAGGAACTGCGCGCTCACCGCCTCGCGCAGGAGCCCGGCCATGCGGCTCAGCAGGATGCCCGCCGCGATCATCGCCGACGCGCGGTTGCCGGAGGGTGCGGCGCGTGGCGACTTCGGTACGGCGTCGGGATCTACGGCGCCGGGATCGTCGGGCTCGGGATTGAACTGCGCCTCGCCGCGGTCGCGCTTGGGATACAGCAGGGTCTCGTCGTCGCTCTCACTCATGCGCGCACCAGGTTGGGGATCGCTTCACGCGGGCACTGCCGCGGGGCGGAGCTGCACATGCATGGCCGCTGCCAGATCGTGCAGGAGCGACGGCTGGCGTATCAGGTACTGGAAGACGGTGAGCACGCGCTCCTGGGGCAACCCACGTGGCCGCAGGTGGTTGCGTGCAAGGCTCGTCCCGCGCCGCAGCTCCGCGTCGTTGCGCTTCACGTGACGGACAACCTTTCGTTCGGCCTTTGCGACTTCCATGATCGCCCGGTTGCGGCGCGCCCCGATAGCCAGATCCAGGTTGGGATCGATGGCGTGCGCCGCATCGATCACGCTCCCGAAGCCGCTTACGATGGAGCCCCGGAGTGCCCGCAGCTGCTCCGCGACCTCGGGCGGAATGCGGCGCCGCGCGACACGCTCGACTAGCTCGTGCTCCGGAAGGCGCAGCTCCTCGTCCGTGATGGCGAGGGCGGCGCGCGCCTCTTCCGCCTCCGCGGGCGCGATCAGCGCGGCGAAGCGTGGGAAGACGAGCGGCATGCGGATGTTTGACGCCTCGAACAGCGGGCCGATCTGCGCGAAGTACGCCGTCTCCGCCGGGCCCCCGACGTACGCCAGCGTCGGGAAGACGGCGGATTCCACCACGGGGCGCAGGAAGACGTTCGGGCTCAGGGCGCCCGGCTGATCGCGCAGCAGCGATTCCAGCTCGGCGCGGGTAAAACGGCGGCGGATCTCGGAGGCGATGAAGCCGTCGCCGTCGCGCTGGAGCCGCTCGCGACCGCCGGGCCCGCGCGCGCCCTCCACGCCCTGGATGAAGAGGTTCGTCGCCCCTTCAGCCACGACGACCTGCGACGGATAGCCAGCGGCTTCGAGCGCTGCAGTCTGCTCCGCGACGAGCCGCTCGTGCTCCGCCGCGTTCGCCGCTTCGGCCAGGAGGATCTCCGCGGAGGCTGCCTTCAGCGCCGGATCGGCGGCGTCCGTCACCAGGAGATCGAAGCCTGAAAAGAGCTCGGCGATCGTGTCGCGGAACGCCTCCGCCATCGTGCGGCCGGGCTGGTAAGCGGCTCGAATACGTGTGAGAACGCGTAACGCATCGCCATCGGGATCAATCGCTTGCGCAAAGCCATCGAAGGCGCTTTCTACGTTCGATCCGAGCCTCATTTCGCTCATCGGCACGGCGCGCCGGTCCGTGGCCTGGATGCCGAAACGGTGGAGCTCGCCGGCTCCATCGACCGCCCAGGCGTGGTTCACCTCGGCGAAATCGTGGTCCTCGGAGGCGGCCCAGAAGACGGGGAGGACGAGCACGCCGAGCTCCGCCTCCAGCGCTTCGGCCAGGCGGATCGCGGAGAGGATCTTGTGGATCGTGTAGAGGGGGCCGGTAAAGAGGCCGGTCTGCTGGCCCGTGGTGACCATCGCCCCGCCCTCTTCCACGAAGCGCCGCAGCCGCTCCGCCGCGCCAGCCGACGTGGGGCGCAGCGCGGCCGCCGTACGCCCGCGCGCCGGGCGGTCGAAGCGGCGCTGCACCTCCGCCAGCTTTGCGCGGTACGCCGCGGGGTCCAGCGGGTGCCCGGCGTAGAACGCGGAGATCCCGGGCGCTCCCGCCAGGTAGTCGTCCACCAGCCGCGACCCACGGATGGGCCCGGCTTCGATGCGCAGGCTCAACGGCCTCTCCCTATGAGAATCACTCGGTGCGGACCCGCTGGGTCGCCCCGCATCAAGCTTCGCGCCCCTTGTGGTACGGCTCGCCGCGCTGGATGGTCCCGGCGCGATAGAGCTGCTCCATGAGCACCAGCCGCGCCAGCTCGTGCGTCAGCGTCATCGCCGAGAGCGAAAGCCGCACCGCCGCGCGCGCCAGCACCTCGTCCGACAGCCCGTACGCCCCGCCGATCAGGAACGCGGCCCCCGGGCTCCCCTGCAGCGCCAGCTCCGACAGGTACTCCGCGAGCTGCACCGACGTCCACTGCTTCCCCGTCTCGTGCAGCGCCACCACCTGCGCCCCTTGCGGGACGCGGGCCAGGAGGCGCTTCCCCTCTTCGTCGCGCACGCGGCCGGCGTCGCCCAAGCGGCGGTACGGCTCCTCCTTGACCTCGGCGGCGTCGAAGGCGAAGTAGCGTCGGGCGCGCGTCTCGTACTCGGCGAGGGCATCCGCCAGCATCCCGCGCACCTTCCCCACCGCCGCCACCGTGACCTTCATCGCACGATGATGGTGTCGCGGAGCGAGTGCTCGTTGTCGCGGAAGGGGCGATCCTCGTCGAAGTGCAGCCCGCGGCTCTCGTGGCGCTGCGCCGCGCAGCGCACGATCAGGAGCGCCGTCTGAATGACGTTGCGCACCTCCACCAGCTCCGCCGTGGGACGCGCCGCCGCCCACAACCCGTTGAGCAGCGCGTAGATGGGGCGAAGGCGCGCCTCCGCCTCGGCCAGCCTCGCGGCGGAGCGCACGATCCCAACCAGGTCCCACATGATGTCGCGGATCCGCTCGCGCTCCTCATCCAGCCCCTCCACCGAAGCTGGGTCGCCCGCGGGGTGCGGGGGGAGCGCGGCCGGCTCCAGCATCCGCGTCACCGCAAGCTGCGGCCCGATGCGCTCGGCGGCGCGGTGGGCGAAGACGAGCGCCTCCAGCAGCGAGTTGGAGGCCAGCCGGTTGGCGCCGTGCACCCCCGTGCACGCCGTCTCCCCCGCCGCGTACAGGCCGGGGACGGAGCTGCGGCCATCGGTGTCGGTCAGCACGCCGCCGCAAAGGTAGTGCGCCGCGGGGACGACGGGGATGGGCTCGCGCAGCATGTCGATCCCCCGCTCCGCCGTCTCGCGCAGGATGTTGGGGAACCGCTCGCGGATCTCATCCGGCGCGAGGGCGGAGCAGTCGAGGTGGACGAAGGGGTCGCCGCTCCGCTTCATCTCGCTGTCGATGGCGCGCGCCACCACGTCGCGCGGCGCCAGCGAGGCGAGCGGATGGTAGCCGTCCATGAACGCCGTCCCGTCCCTCCGCCGCAGCACCGCGCCCTCGCCGCGCACCGCCTCGGAGATCAGGAAAGTCTTGTCGCGCGCGGGGTACAGTGCCGTGGGATGGAACTGGACGAACTCCATGTTCGCCACCTTGGCGCCCGCCCTGTACGCCATCGCCACCCCGTCGCCCGTCGCGATCGAGGGGTTGGTGGTGTGGCGGTAGACCTGGCCGCAGCCGCCGGTGGCCAGCATCACCGCGCGCGCCAGGAACGGCTTCAGCTCGCCGGCCTCCGTGTCGAGCACCAGCACGCCGCAGCAGCGCTCGCCCAGCGTCCCGGGGTCGGTAGCGGTCAGCAGGTCGACGGCGGCGTGGTTCTCGAGGATGGTGATGTTGGGGCTCTCGGCGACGGCGTGGAGGAGCCCGCGCTCGATCTCGCGCCCGGTGAGGTCCGCCGCGCGCACGATGCGCCGCCGCGAGTGCCCGCCCTCGCGCCCCAGCGAGAGGTCCTCGCCCTCCTGGGTGAAGCGCACCCCCAGCTCGATCAGCTCGCGAACCCGCAGCGGCCCCTCGCGCACCAGCACGTTGACGGCATCCGGATGGCAGAGCCCCGCGCCGGCGACGAGCGTATCCTCGACGTGCAGATCCACCGAGTCGTCCGCGCCGAAGACGGCCGCAACACCGCCCTGCGCCCAATTGGTGCTGGACTCGGGGCGGCTCTTCTTGGTGACGAGCGTGACGGTGCCGTACTTCGCCACCTTGAGGGCGAAGAAGAGCCCCGCGATCCCGCTCCCCACCACGACCACGTCGGTGCGCATCATCCCGGCATCCTCTCCAGCGCCGCCAGCAGCGCCTCTTCGCCCCAGTCGAAACGGACCGTCTGCTCCAGCACGTACGCCAGTGCGCCAGCCGGGAGCAGCCCCCGAAGCTTGACGGCATCCTTGCGCGTCATCACCACCACCCGCTCCCCCGCCTGGGTCGCCAGCCCCGCCGCCTCCGCGCTCGTGAACGCATGATGGTCCCCGAACAGCGCCTCCTCCACGGTCGCCCCCGCCGCGCGCAGATGCTCCACGAATGGCGCCGGATCCGCAAGCGCCGCCACCGCCAGCACTTCGCGCCCGCCGAGCGCGTTCAGCTCAAGATGGCCCTCGCCATGAAGCGCCGCGAGCCTCCCCGGCGCCAGGTGGCACGATGCGACCGTCTTCCCCGCCGCCCACCGCTCCACCTCGTGCGCGACCGCCTCCGCCCGCGCGCGCGGCGCGGACTTGCGCGTGAGCACCACGACGTCCGCGCGCCCCAACGCCCCCGGCCCCTCGCGCCAGGGCCCGCGCGGGAGCACGCGCGGGCTTGCCTGCCACCCCTCAACCGCGATCAGCACCACGTCCAGATCCCGCGCCAGCGCCCGATGCTGAAACCCGTCATCGAGCACCACCACGTCGCACCCTGCCTGCGCCGCCGCCGTCGCCGCCTCGATCCTCCGCGCCGCCGCGAACACCGGCACCTCCGGATTGAGCTCGCGATGCACGAGCACCTCGTCCTCCCCGTACCCCCGCAGCGCGATCCCCGGCCTGCGTCCGCCATCCAGCAGCCGCGCCGCCACCCAGGCGGCAACGGGAGTCTTCCCCGCCCCGCCCACCGCGAGGTTGCCGATACTCACCACCGGCACCGGCGCCCGCTCGGTCCGCAGCACCGCCCGATCGTACGCCGCATTCCTCAGCGCCGCCAATCCGCGAAACGCCCCCTCCGCCGGCAGCAGCGCCGCACTGAGCACCGCCCCCGCCGCGCCCGCGTCCCCCGCCCACCACCGCGGCACCCACGTCCGCAAGCTCACGGCCGCACCGAGCAGCGTGGGAGGAGCGATGTCCACGAGCCCGTCCAGGAGTCCGTCCACGAGCGAATAAATTCGCCGCTGGACCCACACAAAGTCCGCCTGCGCGGACGGGAGCGGCGGACCCCGCATGCAGTTCCCCCCCTCCCCCACGCTCCCCCGCGTGCGGGGGAGGGGGCCGGGGAGAGGGGGCCCAGGGTGAGGGCCCTCACCACGCCTGGTCCACCCGCCGCATCAGCCCCCCCAGCCGCCCCTCCACCTCGTCCGCCACCGCCTGCAGCTCCGCCTCGTCCGCGCGGCGCGGCACGTAGACGGGCTCGCCGTACGCGATCTGGAGGCGCGCAAAAGGGTGCGGAATCAGGAACCGGTCCCATCCGCCGAAGTACGATGCGCGGCTCGCCCCCGAAGCCACGGGGATGATCGGCGCGCCGGTGAGCTGCGCGGCGAGCAGGGGCCCAGGCTTCAGCTTCTCGCGCGGTCCTCGCGGGCCGTCTGGAGTGATGGCGAGCGAGCGGCCGTTGCGCAGGTGGCGCACGAGCTCTCGCAGCGCGTCCAGCCCGCCGCGGCTGCTGGAGCCGCGCACCGCCGTGTACCCCCACTTCTGCACCAGGCGCGTGATGTACTCGCCGTCGCGGTGATGGCTGACGAGGGTGACGACGTCCTGGTGGCGGTGGTGGTAGGTACAGGGGAGCAGCCGCCCGTGCCACAGCGTGAACACGACCGGCCGCTTCTCGCGCCAGAACTGGCGGAAGTTCTCCTCGCCCTCGGTTCGCACCGAGGTGGTGCGCATCAGCGCGTCCAGCGCGGTGCCGCCCAGCGCCGCGGTGAAGTCCTGCGTCCGCGTCAGCCTCGTCCCGCTCACCGCGCCACCCGCCCGATCAGCTCGCCCGCGATCTCCGCGACGCGACGCGACGCCCCCGCCCCGCCCAGCTTCCCCTGGATCCTGCGCAGCCCTTCCACCATCACCACGCGTTCCGGCGAGCGCTCGTCGAGCAGCGGGAGCAGCGCATCGGCCAGGGCATCGGGCGTGGCCGCGTCCTGCACGAACTCGGGTGCGACGCGCTCCTCCGCGATCAGGTTCGCGAGCGCGATGTGCGGCACCTTGACCAGCCGCTTGGCGACGGCGTAGCTCGCCGGGTTCATCTTGTATACGACCACCATCGGCGTCGCGGCGATGCCGGCCTCCAGCGTGGTGGTGCCGCTCTTCACCAGCGCCGCCGTCGCGTACCGCAGCAGCCCGCCCGCGCTCTGCACCCGCGGCCAGGCAGCGCCGTCGTACACCGTGGGATTGATCCCCCCCGGCGTCCCGATCACCGGCTGCACCTCCGGCCGCCGCTCCACCACTCGCCGCGCGGCCTCGGAGAAGAGCGCGAGATGCCGCCTCACCTCCTGCGCGCGCGAGCCGGGAAAGAGCCCCAGGATGGGCCGCGCCGGATCCAGCCCCTCCGCGCGCACCAGCGCATCGCGATCGTGCGCGGGCGGCTCGCGATCGAGGAGCGGATGCCCCACGAAGTTCGCCTTCACCCCCGCGCCGCGCAGGAACTCCTCCTCGAACGGGAGCACCACGGCCACCCGGTCCGCGTCGCGGGCGAGGTCGCGCACCCGGCTCTTGTGCCACGCCCACACTTGCGGCGCGATGTAGTACAGCACGGGAATCCCGCTCTCCCGCGCGTGCCGTGCAAGGCGCAGGTTGAAGCCGGGATAGTCGATGGGGATGACGAGATCCACCCCCTCCGCCGCCAGCGCCGCCCACACGCGCTTGCGCAGCTGGTAGAAGAAGGGCAGGTGCCGGATCACCTCCGCCAGCCCCATCACCGCCAGCTCCTGGAGCCCCGCCATCAGCTCCACCCCGGCAGCCTCCATGCGCGCCCCACCCAGCCCCAGCAGCCGCGCATCCGGAAACCGCTCGCGCAGCGCCGCCGCCAGCGCCCCCCCATGCAGATCCCCCGACTCCTCCCCCGCCGAGATGAAGATCGTCGGCCCCTTCATCCCACCCTCCCCAACGACAAAAGACACGAAGCCACGGAGAAGCCCTCTCTCTGTGTCTCTGTGTCTCTGTGTGAGCCAAGCAGTTCCTCTGCGTCTCCGCGTCTCCGCGTGAGCCCTGCGGTAGCCTCCATCACAGCGCCCCAGCCCGCCGCAGCAGCACGAATATCGCGCCGAGCGTCACCACCAACAGCAGGAAAAGCCGCCACGGCGACGGCGGCCGCACGCGCGGGAGGGGACGGCGCGGGTCGGTGGAGCCGCGCAGCTTATGCGGGTTGGGCAGCGGCCGCATGGTGCTCGATCCGGTCCATGACGCGAAGGGCGATGGCGAGCGCGTCGCGCCCGTCGCTGCCGCTCACCACCAGCGGTCCTTCGCCGCGCACGGCGGCGACCCACGCCTCCAGCTCGGCGCGCAGCGGCTCCGCCCCGTCGCCGGCCAGCTCGATCCGCTCCACGATGCTCATCAGCGAGAGCGGGTTGATCTCCCCCTCCGGCATCGTGGCGCCCTTGCGCAGGCGGAGGAACTCCCCCGTCCCCTTGGCCAGGTCGAGCGAGATGTAGCCGGAGCGCTGAAAGAAGCGGATCTTTCTCATCCGCTCCAGCGACACGCGGCTGGCGGTGACGTTGGCCACCACGCCGCCTTCGAACACGAAGCGCGCGTTGGCGATGTCCACGTTCGACGAGAGCACGCCCACGCCGACCGCATCCACCGACTCCACCGGCCGACCGACGAGCCCCAGCACCAGGTCGATGTCGTGGATCATCAGGTCCAGCACCACCGCCACGTCCGTCCCGCGCGGGCCAAAGGGTGCCAGGCGGTGGCTCTCGATGAACTGCGGCCCCTCAAGCCACTGCTCGCAGGCACGCAGCGCGCTGTTGAAGCGCTCCACGTGCCCCGTCGCCACCACCACGCCCTGCTCCGCCGCGCGCGCCACGATGCGGTCCGCCTCCTCGAGCGTGGAGGCGATCGGCTTCTCGATCAGGAGGTGGACGCCGGCATCCAGCGCGGCCATCGCCACCTCCGCGTGCAGCGTGGTGGGGACGGCGATCACCGCCGCGTCGCACTCCGCCAGCAGCTCGTCGCGCGACGCGAAGCCGCGCACCCCCAGCTCGTTCGCGACCTGCGCCGTGCGCTCGGGCGACGCATCGAACACCCCCGCCATCTCCGCCCCCGGCACGTCGCGCAGGATGCGGGCGTGGTGGAACCCCAGGCTCCCAACCCCCAGCACCCCGACGCGCAACGGCTTCACAAGCTCACCCCGCGCTCCGAGCCGTCGAAGAAGGTCAGGAACACCTCCACCTCGGGGAGCGCGCGCAGCTCCTCGCGGGCCCGCGCCAGCGCCTGCGTCGTGTTGTGGCTGGACGCGAAGAAGATGCGGTACGCCTTCTTCAGCTCGTCACGCACCTCCTTGCTGAAGCCGCGGCGCTGGAGGCCCACCGAGTTCAGCCCGTACAGCTCCAGCGGGATCCCCGCCGCCTTCACGTAGGGCGGGATGTCCTTGGAGATGCGCGACTGCCCGCCCACGAAGGCGTGCTGCCCGATACGGACGAACTGGTGGATCGGCGTCATCCCGCCCACGATCGCCCAGTCGTCGATGCTCACGTGCCCCGCCATGTTCACGGCATTGGAGAGGATCACGTGGTTCCCCAGGCGGCAGTCGTGCGCCACGTGGACGTACGACATCAGCATGCAGTCGCTCCCCACCTGCGTGAGCCCGGAGGCCGCCGTGCCGCGGTTGAGGGTGGCGTACTCGCGCACCACGGTGCGGTCGCCTACGCGCAGGTAGGTGCGCTCGCCGGCGTACTTGAGGTCCTGCGGGTCGGTGCCCAGCACGGCGCCGTACGAGATCTGGCAATCGTCGCCGACGGCGGTGTCGCGCTCGATCACCACGTGCCCGGCCAGCCGCGTGCGCGCCCCCAGCGACACGCCGGGGCCCACGATGCAGAACGGCCCCACCACCACACCCTCTCCCAGCTCGGCGGACTCGTCCACCAGCGCGGTGGGGTGCACCTGGGTCTCGGTAACGGTCGCCATTACCGGTCCACGACCCGGGCCATCATGTCCGCCTCGGCCGCGAGCTGGCCGTCGACGGTTCCCGTGCCGCGCATCTTGACCGTGGCGCCGCGCACCTGCACCAGCTCCACCTCAAAGCGGATCTGGTCGCCGGGGGTCACCGGGCGCCGCCAGCGCACGTTGTCGAGCGCCATGAAGTAGATCACCTTGTCCTCCAGGTTCTCCACGTTCTCCAGCACCAGGAGCCCGCCCACCTGGGCCATCGCCTCGATGATCATCACCCCCGGCATCACGGGACGGCCGGGGAAGTGGCCCTGGAAGAAGGGCTCGTTGATGGTCACGTTCTTGAGCCCCACGATCCGCTTCCGCTCCTCGAACTCCACCACCCGGTCCACCAGGAGGAAGGGGTAGCGGTGCGGAAGGTAGTGCATGATCTGCTCGATGTTCAGGATCGGCCGCGTGAGCGCCTTCTTCTCCGCGCGGGCGATGAGCTGCTGCGCGAGCGCCACGTTCCCGGCATGGCCCGGCTTCTCCGCGACGATGTGCGCCTGGATGCGAGCGCCAACCAGCGACAGGTCGCCGATCACGTCCAGCGTCTTGTGGCGCACGAACTCGTCGGGAAAGCGCAGCTCGGTCCCGTCCACCAGCCCGTCCTCCGTGAGCACCACCGCGTTGTCCGGCGAGCCACCCTGCGCCAGCCCGCGGCCGCGCATCGCCTCCACGTCGCGCAGGAAGCCAAAGGTGCGCGCGGTGAGCACCTCGCGGCGCAGCGCCTCGCCCAGCCCGAACGACCCGAACTGCCGCCCGATCAGCGGATGGTCGAACTCGATGGTCGTGGAAACGCGCAGCGCGTCGGCCTGCGCCACCACGTACTGCGCCACCCCCTTGCTCACCTGGAACGGCGCGTCGACCGTGAGGATCTTGGCGGGCGCGTCCTGCTCCTCCACCCCGCACGCGGCCAGCATCTCGTCGAAGATGCGGGCGCTCCCGTCGCCGGCGGGGGGTTCGGAGGCGTCCAGCTCCACCACGGCGTTGTCCACGCCGTGCGCCACCGCGGCGGCCAGGAAGTGCTCCACCGTGTGCACGCGCGCCTCGCCCAGCCCGATGGTGGTCCCCAGGTCCGTCCCCACCACGTGGCTCACGTGGGCGGGAATGGAGGGGGAGCCTTCCAGGTCGGTGCGGCGGAAGACGATCCCCGTGTTCACGGGGGCGGGAAGGACGCGCATCCGCACCGGCTCGCCGGTGTGGAGCCCCACGCCCTGCGCCTCGCCGGGGGAGACGATGGTGTTCTGTCGGGGTGTGCTCGGCATGTATCGGTCAGGGGGGCGGCGTACCGGCCCGGTTCACGTTTCAGCTTTCCGACGCGCGTGGCGGCGGCGCGGTCACTTCCCCAGCACGGCGCGCTCCACCTCGCGCAGCCGCTTCATCAGCTCGGGAAGCTTGAAGAAGGCGGCCTGCGCCCTCATCGCCTCCCGGTGCGGCCGGGCCGGGTAGCCGCTGACGGTCTCCCCCGCCGCCACGCTCGCGGTGACCCCCGCCTGCCCTCCGACGCGTGCCCCGGCGCCGATCTCCAGGTGGCCGCCCACTCCCGCCTGCCCGGCAAGGACGGCGCCGTCGCCCACGCGGGTGCTCCCGCTGATCCCCACCTGGGAGATGATGATGACGTGGCGGCCGATCCGGCAGTTGTGCCCGATCATCACCAGGTTGTCGATCTTGCTCCCCTGCCCCACCACGGTGTCGCCGATGGAGCCGCGGTCGATGGTGGTGTTGCACCCGATCTCCACGTCGGCCTCGATGCGGCACCCGCCCACCTGCGGCACCTTGCGGTGCCCGCCGCCTTCCCACACGAAGCCGAAGCCGTCCGCCCCCAGCCGCGCGCCGCTGTGGATCACGGAGCGGGCGCCCACCTGCGCACCGTCGTACAGGGTGACGTGCGCGTGCAGCACCGCGTCCTCCGCCACCGTGCACCCGCGCCCCAGCACCGTGTGCGCCCCCACCCGTGCCCGCTCGCCCACCCGCGACCCCTCGCCGATCACCGCGTAGGGGCCGACGGTGGCGGAGGCGGCGACCTCGGCGCCCTCGCCGATCACCGCGGTGGGATGCACGCCGGGCGCCGGTACCCGCTCCGGGTACAGCGCGGGAAGGACGCGCGCAAGTGCGCGGCGCGGGTCGTCCACCCGCACCGCGGCCATGTGCGCCGGAAGGGGGACGTCTGCGTCGCGCGCGACGAGCACCGCGGCGGCCTGCGACGCCTGAATGTAGGGAAAGTAGCGGGCCTCGGCAACGAACGAGATCTGGTCCGCCCCCGCCTCCTCCAGCGGCGCCACCCCGCTCACCGTGCGGCTCCCGTCGCCCTCCACCACCCCATCCGCGATGCGCGCGATCTCGTCGATCGTCATGTGCGGCATGTCGTTCCGCCTTCCCGTCTCATGTGTTTTCGCAAGGCCCCCCCGGCCCCCTCCCCCGCACGCGGGGGAGCGTGGGGGAGGGGGAGAACAACGCGTGCGCGCGGATGCCATTGTAGGGGCGCGATTCATCGCGCCCTTGCCCGCCACCGCACCGGCCCCAGGGGGTCGGCGAGTGAACTCGCGGCAACAACCGCACAAAGTCCGCCTGCGCGGACTCCGGGTCCGATGCCGGTGTGCACGAGCCGGCTTCAGCCGCCTTCCCGTGGTTCCAGCCGGGGGATTCATCCCCCGGTGCACCGGCGCCGGTGCCCGCCGCCGGTGCCGGCATCCGCCCCCCCAAAACAAGCGCGCCCGCGGCCGAAGCCGCGGGCGCACTCAGTTTAGCGGGAGACGCCGCCCGGAGGCAAACGCCGCGCGCGCCTTTACGGACGGGGCGCGGGCGCCGCCGGGGCCGGGGTGGCCGCCGGAGCCGGGAGCGCACGCACCGCCGCGATCACGCGGTCGGTGATGTCGAACGCCGGGTCCACCGCCACCACGAACTGCGCCGCGGCGTCCCAGATCATCGAGAAGCCCTGCTCGCGCCGGATTCGCTCGATCGCCTCCGTCACCTGGCGCATCACGGGGGCGACCACCGCCTGCTGGCGCTGCTCGGCGAGCTGGTTGAGCTGCGCCACGCGCTGCTGGTACGCCGCCACGCTCTGCTGCAGCGCCTGCTGCTGCTGCGTGCGCGCCGCCGCCGTCAGCGTGGTGTTGGCCTGCAGCGCCTCCTGGCGGCGCTGGAGCGAGCGCTCCAGCGTGTCCACCTCGGTGCGGTAGCGGCCCAGCTCGCTCTCCAGCGAGCGCTGCGCGGCACCCACGCTGGGGAGCTCGGCCAGCACGCGCTGGGTGTTCACCACCCCGATCCGGAACTGACCCTGCTGCGCCACAGCAGGCGCCGCACCCAGCACGAGCGCCGCGGCGGCGCCCAGGAAACCGATCGAAAGAAAACGTCGCATCACACTGCTCCGAGAAAAGTTAGAACTGGTTGCCCAGCCGGAAGTGGACCTGCCACCCGGGCTGCGCCCGGTCGAACCCGTACGCCGCGTCCACGCCGATGGCGCCCAGGAACGGGGTCACCAGCGTGCCGCCCACACCCGCGCTGCGGAAGAGGCGCGTGGGGTCGAACTGCGAGACGTCGTCGTACACGTTCCCGGCGTCGCTGAACGCGTGCACCGAGAGGATGTCGCTCACCCGCACCGCCAGCTCGCCGCTCATGGTGAGGAACGAGTCGCCCAGGCACCCCTGCAGGAAGCGGCTGCGGCAGTTCACGTCGTAGCCGCGCGGCCCGATGCTGAACTCCTGGTAGCCGCGAAGCTGCAGCGGCTGGCTCGTCTGCACGCCGCCGATGTAGAACCGCTCGAAGGGGAACGGCCCCACTTCGCCGAAGATGGTGCCGGCGTTGGCGCGCACCCCCAGCGCCATGCGGATGGGGCGCGGGCCGCCACCGATGGCCGCCACCGGGGCCCACCACTCCGCCTCGCCCATCACCTTCTGGTAGTTGCCGGTGCCGCCCAGCGGGCCGCCCGTCTGCTCCAGCGAGATCGACTCGCGCACGCCCTGCGTGGGGAAGAGCGGGTGGTTCTTGGTGTCGCGCGTGAGCGACGCCGAGAGGCGGCTCGCCAGCGCGTCTTCAAGGCAGAAGATGCTCTGGTTCTCGCCGCCGCCGCACTCCTCGTTGTCCGACGCGTTGTACGACGTATTGGAGAGCGAGTAGCCCAAAAAGGCGCGGGTGCGCGTGGAGCCCGGCACCGGGATGCCGAAGTTCACGCTGCCGCCCGTCACCAGCCGCCGCCCGTTGCCGAAGCGCACGTAGCGGTCGCCGCGGCGGTAGACCGAGAAGCTCCCCGAGTTGCGCGTGCCGGCCAGCGCCGGGTCCGTGTAGCTCGCCTCGAAGGTGCTGCGCCCGTAGCCGTACTCGGCCCGCAGCGCCGCCTGCTTCCCCTGCCCAAAGAGGTTGGGCTGCTGATAGCCGATGAAGCCGGCCACGCGCCCCGAGTTGCCGCCGTACCCGCCGCCGAACACCGTGCCGAAGTTCAGGTTCCCCGTCTGCTTCTCCTTGACGTGGAACACCAGGTCAACCTGCCCCGTCTCCGGGTCCGGGTTGATGTCCGGCATCGGCATGGGGCTCTCGAAGAAGCCCAGGCCGTTGATGCTCTGGTAGCTCTGGAGGACGCGCTCCTCGTTGTACACGTCGCCCGGGAGCAGCCACAGGCGGTCGCGGATCACCGACTCGTGCGTGGTGGTGTTCCCCTCGATGGCGATGTTGCGGATGTAGAACGGGCTGCGCTCGCTCACCGCCATGGTGACGTTCACCGTGGGGGCGCGCCCCGGCTGCGCCGGAATCCGCTCCACCACCGGCTCCACCTGCGCGTACAGGTAGCCCTCGTTGCGGTACAGCTGCTGCGCCTGCCGCACGGCGGCGTCCAGCGCGGCGCGGTCGAACACCTCGCCCGCCTCCTGCGTGTCCGTGCCGCCGAAGGGCAGCCCCAGCACCGAGCGGCGCTGCGTGGTCAGCAGGCGGCGCAGGTCGTCCGTCGGGAAGCGGGAGTTCCCCACCACCGAAAGCTCGGCCAGCCGGTACTGCGGCCCCTCGTTCACCTCGATCACCAGGCGCGCCTTGCCAGTGGACGGGTCCACCTCCAGCGTGTCGCGCACCACGGCGAAGTCGATGTAGCCGTGCTTCGCGTAGTAGGCGGGCAGGTTCTCGCGCAGGTCCGCGTTGAACACCTCGCGATCGAACCGCCCGCCGCGGAACCAGAAGAAGCCTTCCTCCTTGGTGTCCATGGCGCCTTCCAGCTTGTCGTCGCCAAAGGCCCGGTTGCCGCGGAAGTCCACGTCGGCGATCGCCAGGCGGCCGCCCTCGCGCACGTTGAAGGTCAGCCGCACCCCCTGCGCCGCGTTGGGCATGGGGCGCAGCGTGGTGTCGATGGAGGTGAGCTGCACGCCCTTTTTGGCCAGCAGGTCGCGCACCAGCTTCTCCGCGTCGCGCACGCGCTGCGGGTTGAGCGGCTCGCCGGACTTGAGCTTGGCCGAGTCGCGCACCGTGCCCCCGCTCACGCTCTTCAGCCCCTGGAAGGTCACCTCGCCCAGCAGCGGGCGCTCGCGAACCTGCAGGATGATGGCGCCGTGGTCGGCCGCTACGGGGCGGAAGAGCACGTCCACCGTCTCGAACTGCCCCGTGGCCATCAGCCGGTTGATGGCCGCGGGGATCTGGGTGGGCGTGATGTACGCGCCGCTGTGGATCGCTCCCGCGCCGCGCACCTGCGCCTCGGTGAGGCGCACGTTGCCGCGCACGAGCACCGTGTCCACGCGAACCCCCGGCTGGGCGGGGGCCGCGGGAGCCGGCGTCGTGGGATCCTGGGAGTGGGCGGCGCGGGGGAGTGCGCCGCCGAAGGCGAGAAGGAGGAGGGCCGCAGCGGCGGCCCGTCCCCCCCGGTTCTTTGGTTGCACTTGATCCCTACGTCGTGGTGTTCTGGGGGGAAAGTGCCCGGAACGCGAGCGACTGGCGATCCTCCGCCACCGTCACCTCGATCTCGTCGCCGGGGGAGTACTCCGCCATCAGGATCTTCTCCGAGAGCGGGTCCTCCAGGTAGCGCTGGATGGCGCGCTTGATGGGACGCGCGCCGAACTTCTCGTCGTAGCCGTGCTCGATCATGAAGTCCACGGCGTCGTCGGTGAGCTTAAGCGTAAGCTCCTCCTCCTTGAGCCGGTCCTCCACGTCGCGCAGCAGGTTGCCGATGATGCTGGCGATCTGCTCGCGGGTCAGCGGGTGGAACACGATCGAGTCATCGAGACGGTTGATGAACTCGGGGTTGAAGGTCCGCTCGATCTCGTCGCGGATCTTCTCCTCCATCCGGTCGAAGTTGCTCTGCTGCGTCCCCGTGGAGAAGCCGAGCCCCTTTCCCTTCCCCAGGTCGCGCGCGCCCAGGTTGGAGGTCATGATGATGACCGTGTTCTTGAAGTCGATCACCCGCCCGTAGTTGTCCGTCAGGTGCCCTTCGTCCAGCACCTGCAGCAGGATGTTGAAGACGTCCGGGTGCGCCTTTTCGATCTCGTCCAGCAGCACCACCGAGTACGGCTTGCGGCGCACGGCCTTGGTGAGCGTGCCGCTGTCCTCGTAGCCCACGTACCCCGGAGGGGCGCCGATGAGCCGCGACACGGAGAACTTCTCCATGTACTCGCTCATGTCCACGCGGATCAGCGCGTTGCGATCCGCGAAGAGGAACTCCGCCAGGGCGCGCGCCAGCTCCGTCTTGCCCACGCCCGTGGGGCCCGCGAAGATGAAGGAGCCGATGGGGCGCTTGGGGTCCTTGAGCCCCGCGCGGCTGCGGCGGATGGCGCGGCTGATGGCCGTGATCGCACGGTCCTGCCCCACCACCTTCTGGTGCAGCTCGTCCTCCATCCCCACCAGGCGCGCCGTCTCCGCCTGCTTCAGGCGCGTGACGGGAATGCCGGTCCAGCGGCTGACGATGAACGCCACGTTCTCCTCGGTGAGCGCCGGACGGTTGGTGCGGCGCTCCTCCTCCCACAGCTTCTCGCGCTCCTGGATCTTGCGCTGCAGCTCGCGCTCGTTGTCGCGGAGCTCGGCGGCGCGCTCGAAGTCCTGGTCGCGGATCGCCTCGTCCTTTTTGTCGCCCAGCAGCTCCAGGTCGCGCTTGAGGTCGCTCACCTCGGGCGGCGGCACCTGGGTGGCCAGGCGGGCGCGCGCGCCGGCCTCGTCGATGACGTCGATCGCCTTGTCCGGCAGGAAGCGGTCGGTGATGTAGCGCTCCGACAGCTTCACCGCGGCCTCGATCACCTCGTCCGAGATCTGGATGCGGTGGTGGTCCTCGTAGTGGCCGCGCAGCCCCGTGACGATCTGGATCGCCTCCTCGATGGAGGGCGGGTCCACCGACACCGTCTGGAAGCGGCGCTCGAGGGCGCCATCCTTTTCGATGTACTTGCGGTACTCGTTCAGCGTGCTGGCGCCCACGCACTGGAGCTCGCCGCGGGCCAGCGCCGGCTTCAGCATGTTGCTGGCGTCGATGGCGCCTTCCGCCGCGCCCGCGCCCACCAGGGTGTGCAGCTCGTCGATGAAGAGGATGATCTGCTTGTTCTGCGAGATCTCGTTCATCACCGCCTTGAGCCGCTCCTCGAACTGGCCGCGGTACTTGGTGCCCGCGATGACGGCCGCCATGTCCAGCGACAGCACGCGGAAGTCGCGCAGGCTGTCCGGGCACTTGCCGTCCGCGATGAGCTGGGCCAGCCCCTCCACGATCGCCGTCTTGCCGACGCCGGGCTCGCCGATGAGCACGGGGTTGTTCTTCTTGCGGCGGCTCAGGATCTCCATCACCCGCTCGATCTCTTCCGCGCGGCCGATGGTGGGGTCCAGCTCGCCCTGGCGCGCCAGCTCCGTGAGGTCGCGGCAGAAGTGGTCCAGCGCGGGCGTCTTGCTCTTCTTCTCGCCCTTGCCGCCGGCCGGCGTGGCGCCGGAGCCGCTCCCCAGCGACGACGAGGCGGTGGTCTGCGTGTTGGGCTCCGAGCCCAGCAGCTTCAGCGTCTCGCGGCGGGCGTCCTCCAGCCCAACGCCCAGCTGCCCCAGCACCTCGGCCGCGATCCCCTTCTCCTCGCGGAGGAGGCCCAGCAGCAGGTGCTCGGTGCCGACGTACGAGTGGTTCAGCTCGCGCGCCTCGGCCATGGCGAACTCCAGAACCTTCTTGGCGCGCGAGGTATACGGAAGCTCGCCGAGCGCGATGGTGGCTTTCCCGCGGCGCACGGACTCTTCCACCTTCTCCTGGACCTGCTCCAGGTCCACGGCCAGGTTGTTGAGCACGGCGGCGGCCACGCCCTCGCCCTCGCGGATCAGGCCGAGGAGGATGTGTTCCGTTCCCACGTAGTCGTGCTGGAGCCGGATGGCCTCCTCACGGGCCATCGCGAGCACCTTCCGGACGCGGTCGGTGAAGTTGTAATTCATTGTGGCGTGACCTTAGTTCGGGCTGGACCGGGGACCGGCTTGCTACCCTCTGTATTACGCATGTGACGAGCCAGACTCCTCCGCGGCGAGAACACCTCTCACGTAGGCTGCGCGTCGTACGTCCGGGTCCCCTTTCGGGAGCGCCTGGTCCGCCACCCGGTCGAGGTGCGCGGCCTGCGCGAAGATCATGATCCGGTTGAGCGTGTGTACACTCACGCGGGGGATTAGTTTCAGCCCAACCCCCAGCCTGACGCCGCTCAGCAGGTTCATCAGCTCCTCGAACGAGGCGGACCTCGCGTGCCTCAGCAGGCCGTACGCACGCCACACCTTGTCCTCGATCACCAGGGGCGCGTCGCGGGTGAGCACGTCGCGCGCGGAGCTCTCGTACTGCACCACCTGCTGCACGATTCTTTGCAGGTGGTCGATCAGATCTTCTTCCGTCTTGCCCAGCGTGGTCTGGTTGGAGATCTGAAAGAAGTTCCCCACCACCTCGCTTCCCTCGCCGTACAGGCCGCGAAAGGTGAGCCCCACCTGGCTGATCCCCTGCAGCACCTTGCCGATCTCCTGCGTCAGCACGAGCCCCGGCAGGTGCATGAGGACGGACGCCCGCAGCCCCGTCCCCACGTTGGTGGGGCACGACGTCAGGTAGCCGAACTCGGGATGGTACGCGTACGGCAGCTTTCCGCCGAGCTCGTCGTCCAGCCGGTCGATGGAGCGCCAGGCGTCGTGCAGCCGGAAGCCGCCCAGCAGCGTCTGGAGGCGGAGGTGGTCCTCCTCGTTGACCATGACGCTGATCGGCTCGGTGCTCCCGGTGAGCAGCGCCGCGTCCGAGGGCGGCTCCCCGCCGTGCCCGGACACCAGCTCGCGCGACACCAGGTGCCGCTCCAGCAGCAGGAGGCGCTCGGTGGAGGGGAGATCGGGGATCAGGTACGCGCGGCCGGTGCCCAGCGCGGCGGACCCCTCGGCGGCGCCGCGGGCCAGGCGCAGCACCTCGCGCCGGTCCCCCGCGTCCGCCCTCGTCCCGAAGCGGAACCCCTGTAGGTTGCGCGCCAGCCGCACGCGGGTCGAGAGGACGATGTCCGCGTGCGGACCGTCCGCCTCGATCCACCCGAGGCCAGCGTCGGATTCGTGTGGGAGCTGCGGCATTCGCTTATATCCGTGCGAGAAAACCTGCAAAACTGCCTGGGGCCTCGAAGGGGCGCGATTCATCGCGCCCGTGCCCGCCGCCGCTCCATCGCCTGTCGCCCGTCGCCGTGCCGCAAACGGACCGGATCCGCGCCGGATCACGCGGCACCGGGGGATGAATCCCCCGGCTGGAACCACGGGAAGACCGCTGAAGCGGTCTCGTGCTTCGCGGGCCAGTCGGCGGAGGCGGACTTCGTGTGGTTCCAGCGGCGAATTCATTCGCTCCTGGACGGCGTCCCTGCCACCGCACCAACACCACGTCTGCCCCACCATTTCCTGAACGGAGCGCCTGCGCCACAGCCCGCGCGTGTTCGCAATCCTCGAGCGCGTAGTGAAGGAGACGGGCCCTGCCGCACACACCGCACTGTCCCATGTTTTGTACCAGGGGTTCTGCGGCCGCTTCGCCACCGAATCCCCGTGGCTTCGATCGGTCCGCGAGTGCGGCCGAACATGGGATAGATCATCGCGAGCAGCAAAGTCCGTTTCCTTCACTGCGCGCCAGAAGGCCAGCGGCCGGACGCGACCGCCCCGGGGGCGCTTCGTTCAGGAAGTGGGGCGGTTCTACCCCGCCGCCTCCAGCCGCCGGATCTGGTCCCGAAGCGCGGCGGCGCGCTCGAAGTCCTCGGACTCGATGGCCTTGGCAAGGGAGCGGCGCAGGGAGGTCAGCCGCGCGGTTCGGTCGCTGGCGGCGGGGTTGGCGGCCAGGTACACCTTGCCCGCGTGCTGCGTGCCGCCGTGCAGCTTGCGAAGCAGCCCGCGCAGCGAGTTGTCCAGCGCCGTCCAGCAGCGCGCGCACCCCAGCCGCCCCGTCTTCTTGAAGTCGGTGATGGTCAGGCCGCACCCCGGGCACGTCCCCACCGTCGTCACGGCTTCGGAAGACGCGAAGCCCTTCCCCATCTGCGCCAGGAAGTCGGCCAGCGGGGCGCTTCCCTGCTGCGCGGAGGTGCCGGGGTTGAGCCCCAGCGCCTCGGCGCACCCCTCGCACAGGTTTCGGGTAGTGCTCTGCGTCCCCTCGATCTGCGTGAGGTGGATCGCAGCCTCGTTCTTTGCGCACCGGTCGCACAGCATGCTCATTCCGCGGGTTCGGGGCCGGCATCGGGCCGGGCGTGCACCAGGTGGCCGCCGTGAAGGCGCAGCACGCGCCCCGCACGCGCCGCGAGCCCAAGGTCGTGCGTCACCAGCACCATCGCCGCGCCCTGCTCCTCGCTCACGCCAAAGAGCAGGTCGTGCAGGCGCTCGCTCGTTTCCGGGTCCAGGTTGCCGGAGGGCTCGTCCGCCAGCAGCACCAGCGGACGGTTGGCCAGCGCGCGCGCCACCGCCACGCGCTGCTGCTCGCCGCCGGAAAGGCGGGCGGGCGTGTGCTCCAGCCGCGCCCCCAGCCCCACCGACTCCAGCAGTTCGCGGGCGCGGTCGCGTGCCGCGCGCGGGGAGGTGCCTGCGATCTGCTGCGGCATCATCACGTTCTCCAGCGCCGTGAACTCGCGCAGCAGATGGTGGAACTGGAAGACGAAGCCGACGCTGCGGTTGCGCAGGTAGGCCAGCGCGTCCTCCGACAGCTTCCCCACCTCCTGGCCGCCGACACGCACCTGCCCCGCCTCCGGCCGGTCCAGCGCGCCCAGCACGTGCAGCAGGGTGGACTTTCCCGTGCCGCTCTCGCCGATGATGGAGACGGACTCGCCGCGGTTGACGTCAAGATCCACGCCGTCCAGCACGCAGATGCGCCCGCCGTCGCCGCCCACGTAGTGCTTGTGCACGCCGCGGGCGGAGAGCGCCGGCACCTCGGCCGCGTCGGGCGGGAGCCGCTCCCACACTTCGGCGGGGCTACTCATGGCGGATCGCCTCCACCGGGGCCAGCCGGGCCGCCTGCAGCGCCGGGTAGATGGTGGCCACGAAGGAGATCAGGATGGTGCTCACCACGATGGTCGCCAGGTCCGCCGGGTCGTACGCCACGGGGAGGCTGCTCACGAAGTAGATGTCGCCCGGGATCTTGATCAGCTCGTAGCGGTCGATGATCCAGGTCAGCAGCACCCCGCCCGCCGTCCCCAGCAGCGACCCCACCACGCCGATCACCAGCCCCTGCATCACGAAGATGCGCAGGATGCGCCGCGCCGTCATCCCCATGCTCTTCAGGATGCCGATCTCGCGCGTCTTGTCCGTCACCACCATCACCAGGGTGGAGACGATGTTGAACGCCGCCACCACCACGATCAGGAGGAGGATGATGGTCATCGCCAGCTTCTCCAGCTTGAGCGCGGAGAAGAGGGCGCCGTTCATCGTCTTCCAGTCGTCCGTGCGGTAGGGCACGCCCAACGCGCGAGTGATCTGGCCGCCGACCTCCGTCGCCTCGTTGGGATCGGGAACGCGCACCTCGATCCCCGTGACGGCGGGGCCCAGGTTGGCCAGCTCCTGCGCGGAGCGGATGTTGGTGTACATGAACTTGTTGTCGTACTCGTACATCCCCGTCTGGAACTTCCCCACCACCTCGAAATACTTGAGCTTCGGCATCAGGCCGCCCATGGGGCTCACCGAGCCGGCCTGAAAGGAGATGAGCGTGACCGTGTCGCCCTCCAGGATGTTGGCGCGCTCCGCCAGCCGCGCGCCCAGCACCAGCGGCGGCAGCCCCGTGCGCGTGGGCTTGGACAGCAGCCCGCCCTTGCGCAACGAATCGGTGATCGCCGTCACCGTGGCGCCGCTGGTCCCCGGGTCGATCCCGCGCAGGATGGCGGCCTCGGAGTAGCCGGCGCGGTTGCGCAGCCCCAGCTCCGTGTGCACGAAGGGGGCGGCGGCCACCACGTCGGGCACGCGCCGGACGCGGGCGAGCACCTGCGGCCACTCGTCCATCCGCATCGCCTCGCCGTACGTCATCACCCAGATGTGCGGATTGACGCCCAGGATCTTGTTGCGCAGGTCGTTCTGCAGCCCCGTCATCACCGCGATCACGGTGATCAGCGCCATCACGCCCACGGACACGCCGCCGATGGCGATCAGCGTGATCAGCGAGAGGAAGCGGGTGCCGCGGCGCGACGCCAGGTAGCGCCGCCCGATGAACCAGTCCAGCCCAGCCCCGCCCCGCCCCTTCGCTTCGTTCACTCCGGCCTCATGGTGGGGAAGAGAATCACGTCGCGGATGGACGGCTGGCCGGCCAGGATCATCACCAGGCGGTCCACGCCCATCCCGAAGCCGCCGGTGGGCGGCATCCCGTACTCCAGCGCGCGGATGTAGTCGTCGTCGATCGGCGGCGCCTCCTCGTCGCCGGCGCTGGCGAGGCGCTCCTGTGCCTCGAAGCGGCCGCGCTGGTCGAAGGGGTCGTTCAGCTCGCTGTAAGCGTTGCACAGCTCCTTGCCCGCCACCATCAGCTCGAAGCGCTCCGTCAGCTCCGGGTTGCCGCGCTTGGGCTTCGCCAGCGGCGACATCTCGCGGGGGTAGTCGGTGATGAAGACGGGCTGGATCAGCTTCGGCTCCACGAGCTCGCCGAAGAGCTCGTCGATCAGCTTGCCGCGCCCCATCTTCGCCACCTCGGCCGGCGCCACGCCCTGCGCGCGCACCCGCTCCGCCATCTGCTCGTCGGACATCGCCTCCACGTCTACACCGCCGATCTCGCGGAGTGCGTCGTACATGGTGAGTTTTGGGTAAGGAGGGGCGAAGCTAATGGTGTGTTCACGGAAGCGTACTTCCGTCCCCCCCGTCACCGTCTCCACCACGTGCACGAGCATCTCCTCGGTGAGGCGCATCACCCCCTCGTAATCGAGGTAGGCGGCGTAGAACTCCAGCATGGTGAACTCGGGGTTGTGGAACCGGCTCAGCCCCTCGTTGCGGAAGTTCTTGGACATCTCGTACACGCGCTCCATCCCCCCCACGATCAGCCGCTTGAGGTACAGCTCCACCGCGATGCGCAGGAAGAGCTGCATGTCCAGCGTGTTGTGGTGCGTGGTGAAGGGGCGCGCCGCGGCGCCGCCGTACAGCGGCTGCAGCACGGGCGTCTCCACCTCCACGAAACCGCGCTCGTCCAGGAAGCTCCGCAGCGCCCTGTTGACCCGCGCGCGCAGCACAAAGACGTCGCGCACCTCCGGGTTCACGGCGAGGTCGGCGTAGCGCTGGCGGTAGCGCGCTTCCACGTCGCTGAACCCCGAGTACACGCGCCGCTCCCCCGTCTCCGGGTCGATCTCCTCCTTCCCCAGCGGCAGCGGACGGATCGCCTTGGCGAGCACGCTGAACGACGTCACGCGCAGCGACACCTCGCCGGTGCGCGTGCGGAAGAGCGTCCCCTCGGCGCCCAGCCAGTCGCTGAGGTCGATCAGGTCGAGGAGCGGGTACGTGTCCGTCAGGTCGTTGACGCGCAGGTAGAGCTGGATGCGCCCCGTGCGGTCGGCGAGGTGGACGAAGGTGCTCTTCCCCATCACCCGCTTGGCGACGACGCGCCCGGCGACGCGCACCGGCTCCGCGGGGCCATCTCCCTCAATGCCCTGCCCTTCCCACGCCTCGAAGAGCGCGCGGGCGTCGGTGGCGGAGTGCGTGGGATCGTACCCGTATGCGAACGGCTCCACCCCCCGCTCGCGCAAGGCATGGAGCTTTTCCGTCCGCTCGGCGACGATGCGCTCGCCGCCTTCCGGCGCTACCGGCTCGCTCATAGCTGCTTCTCTCCCCCGAACTCCCGCAGGTACGCGTTGATGAACGGGTCCACGTCGCCGTCCATCACCTTGCCCACGTCCGGCAGCTTGAGCTCCGTGCGGTGGTCGTTGACCATGGTGTAGGGCTGGAAGACGTAGGAGCGGATCTGGCTCCCGAAGCCGATGTCCGTCTTGGTGGACTCCAGCTTGGCCTTCTCCTTCTCCTGCGCCTCGAGCGCGGCCTGGTAGAGCCGGGCCTTGAGCATCTTCATGGCGGTCGCGCGGTTCTTGTGCTGCGACCGCTCCTGCTGGCACTCCACCACGATGCCGCTGGGAAGGTGCCGCAGCCGCACCGCGGACGACGTCTTGTTGACGTGCTGCCCGCCCGCGCCCGACGCGCGGAAGACGTCCATCTCGATGTCTTCCTCGCGCACCTCGATCTCGATGGTGTCGTCGACCGACGGGTACACGAAGACCGAGGCGAAGGAGGTGTGCCGCCGCGCCTGGCTGTCGAAGGGCGAGATGCGCACCAGGCGGTGCACGCCGCGCTCGGCGCGCAGGTAGCCGTACGCGTACTCGCCGCGCACCTCCAGCGTGGCGGACTTGATCCCCGCCTCTTCGCCCTCCTGCTGGTCGAGGAGCTCCACGTCGAAGCCGTGGCGCTCGGCCCAGCGGGTGTACATGCGCAGGAGCATCTCCGCCCAGTCCTGCGACTCGGTGCCACCGGCGCCGGACTGCAGCGTCACCAGGGCGTCGCGGTGGTCGTCCGGCCCCTGGAGCATGTTTCGCAGCTCCAGGCTGGCCAGCTCGGTGCCGATCCGCTCGATCTCGGCGGTGACCTCCGCCAGCATCCCCGGGTCCTCTTCCACTTCCAGCAGGTCCAGCATCTCCGCGGCGTCGGCCGCGCGGGCGGTGAGCCCGGCCCACGGCGCCACCCACTGCTTGACCTTGTTGGCCTCGTCGATCACCTCGCGCGCCTTCATCTGGTCGTTCCAGAACGAAGGATCGCCCATGCGGGCTTCGAGGCCGTTCAGCTTCTCCTGCTTGGCAGGGATGTCAAAGAAACCCCCATAGCTCTTCGAGCCGGTCGCGGTGGGCGCCGAGGGCGGTACGCAGCTCTTCCATCGTCATCTTCCCCTGTCTGACAGCAACGACAAGGGCCGTCCGGCTGGGACGGCCCAGGTTCGCGGTATTCGCGTCCCCGAAATATAACCCTGCCAGGTACCAACTGCAAAACCATCACACAGAGGGCGCGGAGGGGAACTACAAGGCGCAGAGAACTTCTCTTGCCGTTCTTTCCGTACCCCTCTGTGTCTCTGTGTGGGCCCCGCTGTTAGAACACGGGCTGACCCTTGGCCAGGATTTCGTTGAGCGCTTCGCGGAAGTGGGGCGTGCCGCGCGAGATCTCGGCGCCGACCTGCGCGACGTACTCCTCCCAGCTCTTCTTGATCTCGTCCATGAACTCGCGCTTCAGCGTGCCGTTCGCGAGGGCCTGGTCGCGGCGCTCGGGATGGTACGTCACGATGTCCGACACGAGCGCCCTCGCCAGCCGCCGCGCCTTTGCCCCCGGATCGTTCGCGCCGAACGGGTTCGGGCGGGCGGTGGGGGTCGTCGCAGGTGCCGGCGCGGGCGTGGGAGCCGGCGGTGGCGGAGGAGCCGGCGCGGCGACCGGTGCAGGCGCGGGTGCGGGTGCGGGCGCTGCCACGGGAGCGGGCGCGCTGACGGCGGCGAGGGCGGGCTCAGGCGCGGGCCGCGCACCGGCGATCTCGAAGACGTTGCGGCAGATGGAGCAGCGAGCGCGCACCCCGCCCGCCGGCACCTTGGCCGGATCGACGCGGAAGATCGTGTTGCAGTGCGTACACTGGGCGTTCATGGATACCCGCTTGAGAGGTTCGGCAGTGAGCCGCAGGCTAATCCGAGCGGCGATCGACCACGTAGATGGAGCCGGAGAAGGTCTTGGCGTACGCCTTCATCTCCGTGGCCAGCTCGCTGATCTGCGCCGTGTGCGTGAAGTTCCGGTGCTCGTTCGTCACCACGCCGATGGAGAGCGTCATCAGCGGGACCTGGTGCTCGCCGCCGCGCCGGTCCTTTCCTAAAAAGAAGCCGCGCGCGCGGTCCTCCCCGGTGTACTGCAGGTCGATCAGCTCGCTGAACACCGAGAGCACCTCCTCGCAGCAGACGCGGAAGTCCGCCAGCGAGGCGATGAAGATGAAGTCGTCGCCGCCGATGTGCCCCACGAAGGCGCCCGGCGAGCGCGCCCGCACCACCTCGCGCAGGATCCGCGAGAGGATCAGGATCACCCGATCGCCGTGGTTGTAGCCGTAGCGGTCGTTGAACTCCTTGAAGTGGTCGAGGTCCGCGTAGCACACCGCGAACTTCTCCCCCGACCCCAACCGCTCCGTGATGTCGCGCTCGATCTGCACCGTCCCCGGCAGGAGCGTGGTGGGGTGCACCCCCACGTCGCGATCCGCGCGGTGCAGCGCCATCGCCAGCCGCAGCTCGCACTCGCGCGCGGAGAGGCCCGGGTTCAGCACCTCGTCCGCCCCCGCCTCCAGCGCCCGCGACGCGGTCTCGTCGTCCGCCGCCTCGGTGGCCACGTACATGATGACGGGGAGCACGGAGGTGAACACCTCGCGCTTGATCCCCCGGCACAGCTCCAGCGCCCCGTCCGCGGGCTCGGAGCCGTCCACGATCAGCGCCACGGCGTGGCTGTGCGACGCGCGCTGCTCCAGCTCGGTGGGCGAGTGGACCTCGATCAGCCCGTACTCCCGCGCCGACGCGAACTCGCGGACCAGGTCGGGCGTGGCCCGGCCGTGCGGCGAGTAGTGCAGCAGTACGCGTGGAAGCATGCCGGGAGATCAGGCGCGGAGGGAGGAGGGGCGTGCGGGGCGGATTGTAGCCGGGGCCGGGCGCGGTGTCAAACGGCGCCGCTTCAGCGCGCGGGCTGCGCGTCCAGGGAAGTGGCCTCGTCGATCAGCATGATGGGGATGTTGTCGCGCACCTCGAAGCGCAGCCGGTCGCGCTCGCACACCAGCGACTCGGGGCTCTGCTCGTAGCGGAGCTCGCCCTTGCACCGGGGGCAGACCAGCAGCTCCAGCAGCCACGGCTCGATCACGTTCTCTGCTCCGCGTCCGGAAGTTTGAACCCGAGGCGCTGCAGCGTCACGGGGTCCTTGCGCCAGCGGGGGAGGACCTTGACCCACAGGTCCAGGTACACGGGCGCGCCCACGAACTCCTCGATCTTCTCCCTCGAGACCTGCCCCAGCTTCTTGATCGCCTGCCCCCCGCTCCCCACCACGATGGCCTTCTGCGAAGCGCGTTCCACGAACACCACGGCGCGGATGTAGAGCGGCGAGCCGCTCTCGCGGAACTCCTCCACCTTGGTGGCGACGCTGTACGGCACCTCCTGCGAGTACAGCTCGAACACCGACTCGCGGATCAGCTCGGCCACGAAGAATCGCACCGGCTGCGACGAGACGTCCTCCTCCGGGTAGAGGAACTCCGACACGGGAAGGCGGCGCGCGATCTCGGCGCGCAGCGTCTCCGTCCCCTCCCCCGTTACGGCGGAGACCTCGATGGGCTCCACGTTGAAGCGCCCGCGGCTCCACTCCCGCACCCGCTCGCGCTGGTTCGCGGCCGCCACGTCCACCTTGTTGCTGACCACCAGCAGGCGCGGCGCGCGGTCCAGCAGCTCCATCACGTCCTCGCCGAACTCCGGCACGCCGGCGGAGGCGTCGATGAGCAGCAGCACCACGTCCGAGTCGCCGATCACGTCCAGGGCGATGTGCATCATGGCCCGGTGCAGCAGGTAGCGCGGGTCCACGAGGCCGGGCGTGTCCACGAACACCATCTGCACGCCGTCGCGCGAGTCGATCCCCAGCACCCGCTCGCGCGTCGTCTGCGCGAACGGCGTTACGATGCTGAGCTTCTGCTCCACCAGCCGGTTCATCAGCGACGACTTGCCGACGTTGGGGAAGCCCACCAGCGCCACGAGCCCCGCGCGAGTCTCGACGGTCGATTCGGTATCGGTCATGTGCGGAAGCTAGTGGGCACCCGCAGGCGCTGCAACTGCATGGCCTCACACAGAGACACGGAGCCACAGAGACACGGAGGAGAGCACCCTACTTCCTGAACGAAGCGCGTGCACCGTACCGGCGGCCAGGACGATCGCCGGGCGCGTAGTGAAGGAGACGGGCTCTGCGGTGTGGCACCGTCGTATCCCATGTTCAGGTGCAAGTGAATGGCGGTCGCCACCCGCGGGCTACTGAGCATGGGCGCCATCCCGGTGCGCGGCAGAGCCCGTCTCCTTCACTTCCGCGCCGGCAGGCTGGCGCCGCGAAGCCGTGCACGGGGTGGGGCGCTCCGTTCAGGAAATTGGGTTCTCCGTGGCTTGCAGTTCCCTCTGTGTGCTCTGTGTGAGGCTGTTCCACGAACAGAAGCCCCCCGACGCTCATCGCTGAGCATCGGGGGGCTTGATACGTAGGCCGGCGGCGCCGTACTCTCCCACCGGGTGGCCCCGGCAGTACCATCCGCGCGAGTGGGGCTTA